>JBOFLQ010000001.1:0-27389 GCA_051657945.1 Xenococcaceae cyanobacterium
CATCTCCCTCTAATACTTTAACGCCATGACCTTCTAGGGTTTTGGCAACGCTAAAACCAGGTAAATATTTGGAAGGATTACCCGCGATCGTCACGTCGTTATCATCAATGATTAGTTTGACGTTGAGATGTTGAGCGACAGCCAAACGTGCTGCTTCTGCATCATTTCCTTCTTGTTGAGAACCATCCGAACCCAAACAGAAAACTGTCTTGCCAGGATTTGCCATCGCTACGCCGTTAACGTATGGCCACATATGCCCCAGTCTTCCAGAGCTAAATTTAACACCAGGAGTCAATCCTAATTCGGGGTGTCCTGGTAACTTAGAATTAGCTTCGCGATAGTGCATCAATTGCTCTACTGGCAATTCGCCGTGTAAAGCTGCCATCAAGTACTGAGTGCCGACGCGATGTCCTGCTTCGTCGAAGAAAATGGGTACGAATTGAGACGATGCACCTCGAAACAAAGCATCGAGAATGACTACCTCTGGTACGGTATCGTAAGGACCACCAGTATGACCGCCTACACCTCTTGCTGCACCAGTTGCCGTAAAAAAGATCAAAGCATCGCGACAGAGTTGAATATTAGCTTTGAGGGCTTCTTTTTGTTCGCTAGTCAGAGTTGGATTAGCGGGATTGAGTTCTACAAGTTTGTAAGCGTCGAGATCGATGGGAAATTTTTTAGTAACAGTTGCAGTCATAACTTATTTTTTTTAATTAAAAACTAATCGATCGAGGTTAATCGCATCTGCGAAATCTTAAAATCGATACACTTGAAGATGCATGAATGTGCTTGAATTTAAATTCAAACAGGTAATATCGTGCAGAAACAAATATAGAAATGAGTATAAACTCATAAAGGTGCAATATCAAGATCGATCGTGCAACTTCAGGAAAAAAATTTATGCTAACCGCAGAGCGAAGACAATACATACTGGATCTCCTCAACCGAAACAAAAAAGTACTCTCATCAGAACTTAGTACAGTTTTGAATGTTTCTGAGGATACGATTCGTCGGGATCTGCGCGAATTAGCGGAATCTGGTTTATTACAGCGCGTTCATGGTGGAGCGTTGCTTGCTTCTCCTGCGATCGCCAGTTATGCCGATCGCCAGAAACAAGCACCAAAAGAAAAGGAAGAAATTGCTATTGCAGCGGCTAAATTAGTTCGTAACGGACAAGTGGTAATTCTCGATGGCGGTACGACGACTCTTCAAGTCGCTCGTCATTTACCTTTGGATTTACAGGCGACAGTAGTTACTAATAGTTCGCCGATCGCTATGGAATTGGCAGAACATCCTTATGTAGATGTGGTGATGTTGGGAGGACAATTTTATAAAAAAGCTTTAGTAAATGTTGGTGCGGCTACAGTCGAACAATTAAAAATGATTCGTGCCGATCTGTGTATGTTAGGTGTGTGTAGCGTACATCCAGAAATTGGCATTAGCGTCACTAATTTAGATGAAGCACATGTGAAACGAGCTATGATTGCTGGCGCGGCGGAAGTAGTTGGATTGGCAACGGCAGCCAAGTTGGATACTGCTGCCACCTATGTAGTAGAGTCAATTCACGCACTAACTTATCTGGTTACTGCACCGAGTGTTTCCGACGAAATGTTAAGTGCTTACAAGATTTTAGGTTTGACGATCGTAAATAATAGGGATTAGGGATTAGGGATTAGGGATTAGGGATTAGGGATTAGAAAATAGGGATTAGGGATTAGGGATTAGGGATTAGGGATTAGGGATTAGGGATTAGAAAATAGGGATTAGGGATTAGGGAATAGGGATTGTAAAATCATCCAATCTCAGAACTATAGCGCTATATATTTTTGTACTTGTTATTTGCTTCGATCGCAAAATTTCAATTTTAAAACTTCGGTATTGGATTTAAATGGAAAAAGAATACAAAGTTTTCCCAAGTCGATAAGTGCGATCGCCTATGCCATTCAAAAATCAGTGGTTAAGTTGGCTCAATTTCCGTCAAAGTTTGCAAACTCGCTTGGGAGTATCAACTGCCGCAACAACATTGGTTCTTTCAACAATGTTGAGTTTGTTGGTAGGACAAATTAGTCGGGTGCAAGTCGAAGAGAGAATCGATCGCTCGCTAGAAGAATTAGCCCATCAAGCAGCCGATCGCCTCGACCAAGGTATGTTCGAACGCTATCGCGATATTAGTAGTTTGGCAATTTTAGATCCCTTTCGCCAGTCAAATTATGCCAATACCAAAAAAAGAATTTTTCTCGAAGAAGAACAAAATACTTATCCTGCCTATGCTTGGATTGGTTTGACCGATCGCCAGGGGAAAGTTATCGCCAGTACTAAAAAATTGCTAGAAGGAAAGAATGTTTCCCAACGTTCTTGGTATCAGAATTCTCAGTCAAAAATATACGTGGGCGACGTACACGAAGCGCTGTTACTTGCCAAACTTCTCCCCAATCCCACAGACGAACCACTTCGCTTTGTCGATATTGCCGCACCCGTCAAAGACAGTCAAGGTAATTTTGTGGGAGTAATCGGCGCTCATTTGAGTTGGAGTTGGGCTAAGGAAGTCGAACAGTCTATCGGTAATAGTCTGGGAAAAAATCGAGTCGAAGTTTTAATTTTGAGTCGAGATAATACGGTATTACTCGGCCCCAAAGAATTACAGGGCAAAAAACTGGAATTATTAATGTTAAAAACCGATCGCTCGCAAAATACTGGATTTTCGAGCGAAACTTGGTCGGATCGAAAAGTTTACGTGACAGGATATGCTCGCACTCAAGGCTATCGAGACTATCCTGGTTTGGGTTGGACAGTTTTGGTAAGACAGCAACAACAGATCGCATTAGCTCCAGCGCGATCGCTACAAAATCGAGTTTTTATCTGTGGAACGGGATTGGGTTTGCTGTTTGCAATCGGAAGTTGGTTTCGTTCTCGTCGCATCATCGAACCACTTCTACAATTAACAAAAGCAGCAGAAAAAATTGGCGGCGACGATCGACATACCCAAATACCATCGAGCGATCGCCAGGACGAATTAGCGACACTATCTAAAGCCTTTCAACAAATGGTGCAGGCACTTAACGACCGAGAAGATCGCTTACAAGCCGTCAACGAACAATTAAAGCTAGATATAGAAAAAAGAGAACAAGCCGAGCAAAAAGTACGCGAACAGGCTGCTTTGTTGGATATTGCTAGCGATGCTATTTTCGTGCGCGCTCTCGATGGGACAATTTTATTTTGGAATTGCGGCGCAGAAAGAATTTATGCTTGGAAAGCAGATGAAGTTTTGGGGCAGAATGCTAAAACCCTTTTAAATAGAGATACTTCATCGCAATTAGAGGAAGCAGAGCAAAAGATTATAGAACAGGGAGAATGGCGTGGCGAATTGAAAAAAATTAATAAATCGGGTCATGTTTTAATTGTCGATAGTCATTGGACGCTAGCGCGCGATCTCTCCAGAAATCCAAAATTTATTTTAACTGTAGACACTGACATTACCGAGAAAAAACAACTCGAAGCACAATTTTTACGCGCTCAACGCCTGGAAAGTTTGGGTACTCTTGCAGGCGGTATCGCTCACGATATGAATAATATTCTCACGCCCATTATGGCTACCGCTCAGCTTCTACAATTAAAATTTACCAATCTCGACGATCGCGATCGACGACTTTTACAAATTTTGCTTGAAAGTTCCAGACGAGGTGCCGATCTCGTCAAACAAATTTTGTCATTTGCCAGAGGATTTGAAGGAGAACGAGCGACAATACAAATAAAACATATACTCAAAGAAGTCCAACAAATCGTTCAAAATACTTTTCCCAAATCCATCGCGATCGAATTTGAAATTCCTACCCAAGAACTTTGGACGATCTCCGCAGACGCTACCCAATTACATCAAGTTTTAATGAATCTTTGCGTTAACGCTCGCGATGCTATGCCCGATGGCGGAGTTTTGACGATCGCTGCTGGCAATTTTTCAATCGATCGTCATAACGTCAAAATGCATCCCGATGCTAAAGTTGGCGAATATATTGCCGTAACTGTTTCCGACACGGGAGAGGGTATGTCTCCTGAAATTATCGATCGCATTTTCGAACCATTTTATACCACCAAAGAAATCGGTAAAGGAACGGGTTTGGGGCTTTCTACCGTATTGGGTATCGTCAACAGTCACGGCGGATTTGTCAATGTATATAGTGAAGTAGAACGGGGAACGCGTTTTGTCGTGTATTTGCCAGCCGATTTTAAAGCAGAAACTAAAACAATTGAAGATGAAGATATGCCAACAGGATTCGGCGAATTAATTCTCGTCGTCGATGATGAAGCATTAATTTTAGAAATCGCCCAAAATTCTTTACAAGCTTATGGCTATCAAATTATTACTGCTAAAAATGGTAAAGAGGCAATCCTTCGCTATCAACAGTATCGCGATCGCGTACGAGTAGTCTTAATTGACATGATGATGCCAGAATTGGGAGGATTCAGAGCGATCGAAGAGTTTCTGGCGATCGATCCACAACTTAAAATTATTGCCACCAGCGGATTAATTAAAGAGGAAGCAACAATTACCAAAGTCAATGCATTTTTACCAAAACCCTATACGCTCAAAAAACTTTTAAGTACACTTCAACTCGTTCTCAGACAAAAGACAATTTCATAGGGGCTAGGGATTAGGGATTAGGGATTAGGGATTAGGGGCTAGGGGTAAGAAGTTTTTCCCTTTAACCTTTCCTTTCGATCGAATTGTCCGCAAACACTGAAAAGTTATTAAACCTAAATAAAACAATCGGCGGTAATAGGTACAAGACCAGCTAAAATAATTTAGCTTCATAAATTTTGTATTGACGGACTAGACTCTTATGCCTCGTCGCAACGACCTTCACAAAATCTTGCTTCTCGGTTCGGGACCAATTGTAATTGGACAAGCTTGTGAATTTGACTATTCGGGAACTCAAGCTTGTAAAGCATTGCGAGAAGAAGGCTATGAAGTAGTACTGGTTAATTCCAATCCCGCTTCGATCATGACCGATCCTGAAATGGCGAATCGCACCTACATCGAGCCATTGACGGCGGAAATTCTCGAAAAAGTTATTGCCAAAGAACGACCAGATGCACTTCTACCAACTATGGGGGGACAAACAGCTCTAAATCTAGCTGTAACTTTAGCAAAAAGTGGAGTTTTAGATAAATACGGAGTCGAATTAATCGGCGCGAAACTGCCCGCGATCGAAAAAGCAGAAGACAGATTATTATTCAAGCAAGCAATGGCAAAAATTGGCGTGCCAGTTTGTCCGTCAGGCATTGCTAATACTCTTGAAGAAGCCCGCGCGATCGCCATTGAAATTGGTAGCTACCCTTTAATTATTCGCCCTGCCTTTACCCTTGGCGGGACTGGTGGCGGAATTGCTTACAACCAAGAAGAATACGAAGAGATGGCGCAATTTGGGCTAGATGCTTCTCCCGTCTCGCAAATTTTGGTAGACAAATCTCTTCTCGGCTGGAAAGAATACGAACTCGAAGTAATGCGAGATTTAGCCGATAACGTCGTCATTATTTGTTCGATCGAAAATCTCGATCCGATGGGGGTACATACAGGAGATTCAATTACCGTCGCCCCAGCCCAAACTTTAACCGACAAAGAATATCAAAGACTCAGAGATTATTCAAAAGATATTATTCGCGAAATAGGTGTAGAAACGGGCGGTTCTAACATTCAATTTGCCGTCAATCCCGTCAACGGTGACGTAGTGATTATCGAAATGAATCCTCGCGTCTCCCGTTCTTCTGCATTGGCATCGAAAGCAACAGGTTTCCCGATCGCCAAAATTGCAGCTAAATTAGCAGTCGGTTACACCCTCGACGAAATTCCCAACGATATTACCAAACAAACCCCCGCATCCTTCGAACCGACGATCGATTATGTAGTTACTAAAATTCCTCGCTTTGCCTTTGAAAAATTTCCCGGATCGGAACCGATTTTAACCACTCAAATGAAATCTGTCGGCGAAGCAATGGCGATCGGTCGAACTTTCTGTGAATCCTTTCAAAAAGCATTGCGATCGCTAGAAGTTGGTCGGTTTGGATTTGGTTGCGATCGCCCCGAAAATTTACCCTCGATCGGTCAAATTCGAGCGGCGCTTCGCACTCCCAATCCCGAAAGAATTTTCACCCTTCATCTAGCCTTGAATTTGGGCATGTCAGTCGAAGAAATTTACGAACTAACCGCGATCGACCCTTGGTTTTTAGATAAGTTAAATGAATTGCAAGAAAGCAAAAAATTTCTCAAACGCAGTTCCTTAAAAGACATTACCAAAGAACAAATGCGTCATGTCAAACAACAGGGATTCAGCGATCGACAAATTGCCTTCGGTACCAAAACAACCGAAGATGAAGTCAGAGCCTATCGCAAAGAGTTAGGAATCATCCCCGTTTACAAATTAGTCGATACCTGTGCGGCTGAGTTTGAAGCTTTTACTCCCTACTATTACTCCACCTACGAAGAAGGGGAAACAGAAGTTACACCTTCAGACAAACGCAAAGTAATGATTTTGGGAGGAGGACCAAATCGAATCGGACAGGGAATTGAATTTGACTACTGTTGCTGTCACGCTGCTTTTTCTCTAACTAAAGCAGGATTCGAGACAATTATGGTCAACTCCAATCCAGAAACCGTCTCCACCGACTACGACACCAGCGATCGCCTTTACTTCGAACCCCTTACCAAAGAAGATGTCCTCAACATCATCGAAGCAGAAAATCCCGAAGGAATTATCATTCAATTTGGCGGTCAAACTCCCCTAAAATTAGCACTACCCCTACAAAAATACATCGACGAATTAAACATAGAAACAGCTCAGTTTTCTTCTTGTCCAGTTACCGCTCCAAAAATTTGGGGAACATCTCCCGATTCGATCGACACTGCCGAAGATCGCGAAAGATTTGAAAAAATTCTCCGCGAACTAGCGATCGAACAACCAGCTAACGGAATTTCTCGAAGTTATGGAGAATCCCTCGCGATCGCCCGTCGCATCGGTTATCCAGTCGTGGTACGTCCTTCCTATGTTTTAGGCGGAAGGGCAATGGAAATAGTTTACTCCGACAGCGATTTAGAACGTTACATGACCTATGCCGTTCAAGTCGAACCCGACCATCCAATTTTAATCGATAAATTTCTCGAAAATGCCGTCGAAGTCGATGTCGATGCTATTGCAGATAGTACGGGAAAAGTAGTTATCGGCGGCATTATGGAACACATCGAACAAGCTGGCATTCACTCTGGCGATTCCGCATGTTCGATTCCCTACACATCTTTAGCCCCTTCCGCACTAGAAACAATCCGTCAATGGACGGTAAAACTAGCCCAAGCCCTGAAGGTAATTGGGTTGATGAATATTCAATACGCCGTTCAAGGCGATCGCGTTTATATCCTCGAAGCCAATCCTCGCGCTTCCCGTACCATTCCTTACGTTTCTAAAGCAACTGGCGTTCCCCTGGCCAAATTAGCATCTTTAGTTATGTCTGGCGAAACTCTGGAATCTTTAGGATTTACTTCAGAAATTATTCCCCAACATATTTGTGTTAAAGAAGCTGTATTGCCCTTTGAAAAGTTCCCAGGTGCAGATACCCTTTTAGGGCCAGAAATGCGTTCTACAGGCGAAGTAATGGGCATTGACAGCGATTTTGGCAGGGCATTCGCCAAAGCCGAGTTAGCGGCGGGGGTGCGTCTGGCAACCACAGGAACGGTATTTGTCTCCATGAGCGATCGCGATAAAGAAGCGATCGTTCCCGTCGTTCGCGATTTAATTGAAATGGGTTTTAAAGTAGTAGCCACTTCAGGCACGCGTCAAGTACTTCAAGAACAAGGAATAAAAGATGTAGAATTAGTCCTCAAAGTTCACGAAGGTCGTCCTCACGTCATCGACGTGATTAAAAACGAACAAATTCAATTTATTATCAATACACCCACAGGTGAGGAATCGCAAACCGACGCTCGTTTGATTCGCCGTACTGCCCTAGACTATAAATTGCCAATTATTACGACGATCGCAGGTGCAAAAGCAACCGTTGCCGCCATTCGTTCTTTAAAATCTCAACCTTTAGAGGTCAAAGCTTTACAGGATTACATTGCTAATTAAAAAGGGAACAGGGAACAATTCGGCAAGTGGAACAGTGAGCCTGTCGAACTGCTCAGTGCATCGCAGGGAATAGGGAACAGGAGGAAAGGCAGAAGTCAAAAGTCGTGACGTAAAAAATTCATTACTCATTACTCATTACTCATTACTCATTACTCATTACTCATTACTCATTACTTATTACTCATTACTCATTACTCATTACTCATTACTCATTACTCATTACTCATTACTTATTACTCATTACTCATTACTCATTACTTATTACTCATTACTCATTACTCATTACTCATTACTCATTACTCATTACTCATTACTCATTACTCATTACTTATTACTCCCTATTCCCTATCCCCTATTCCCTATTCTCTTTTTTCATAAATTCACGCCAATCTTTCCCCAATTGAATAGTAATATCGGAATTCAAATCACCAGTACTTTCGACAAAAACATCGCCAATTCCCAACATGGCACGTAAAGCAGCAGCACCACCACCATCACCTTTTTGAGCGATAATTTTCGTTTCCGCAAGAGGTTCGGGGTAAGAATTAGCGATCGACACCCTACTGTAACCAGCTTCTTGCAAATATCGAACCATCGATCTAGCTGCCTCTGGATCTTCTAGACTGTCTTGAATAGATATTTTAATCTTGCCAGGTTCGGCAAATGTGGTGGTAGTGTTTTGCAAGTCGGTTGATTCAATCTCAGCGCCAAAATTTTGAACCGCCATTTCCCTAATGCGCTGTTCGTTTGGCAACCAGTAGCTAGCTTTCAAACTACTTCCGTTACCGCTAAAATCGCCAGGAAGCATTAACATTTGAATGTTTGACTTTTGAATTTTGGTCGCAAAACCAGAAAGAGCCATCAACTCTCGACTTGTCAAATTTGTATCGATATGAGATTGAATAATCGAGAAAACTTTAGGTAGTTGAATGAGCGTACTCGGTTGAAGTGCTTGTTCTGAGAGCGATCGCATCAATATTTGCTGACGCTGAATTCTGCCAATATCACCCATGTTATCATGACGAAAACGCATAAATTGCAAAGCTTTTTCGCCGTCGAGTCTTTGTTGACCTTTTTTGAGATCGACGTAAAAATGTTGGCTGAAGTCATTGTACTTCATGTCTTTAGGCACATATACGTCAATGCCGCCTAAAGCATCAATTAATTGCTCGATACCTTGAACGTTAACGCGTACATAGCGATCGACTGTAATTCCTGGAACGAGATTACTAACTGCTTGCGCTGCCATAGCAGGACCGCCATAATCATTAGCAGCATTAATTTTTCTATAGCCGTAACCTTCTAAATTAACTCTTGTGTCGCGAGGAATTGACAGTGCCGTTAGTTTGTTGTTTTCTGGATCGAAGCGCATTAACAACATAGTATCGGTAAGACCGTCAAAAGAATTAACTAGGGCATGATAACCTAAGTCTTGTTGCGGTTTTTCTTTGAGATCGGAAGTGAGAACTTTTAGTCCCATAACTAAAACGACGATCGGTCTTTTTAATTCTGGAATTTCTAAATTGTTGTGCGAAACAGCGTCGTCGTGACCGAAAATCGCTTTTTCAGTAGGAGATAGTTGAACTTGTTGAAAAGGGGAATTGTCAGACATCGACAATGCTAGTAATGCACCTGCCGCTGCCGAAACTACTGCCACACCTGCTAAGCTCAACCAAATTAATAAATTCGAGGATCGATTTTTTAGGTTTTTTTGATTCTTTTTTTTATTGGCAGTTGACCTCAATTTAGATGTAGATGAGTCTGGCTTAGAGACTTTTTTGGCTGACACTGGTTTCCTCACACAAAAGAAGTAGCTATTAATATATCGTTTTTCGAAGTTTTGCTAATGTTTGCTTCGATCGAACTGTTGTTGATTTTTTGAGAATAGAACTTTTTTAGACGGGCGAAATAAATATAATGACAGATCTTGGTGAAATTGTGAGTAATTTAAGTGATAAATGAGATTTAATCAAAAAAAAACAGCGACTTGCGACTTATCTAATTCAGCGATCGCAAGGCGATCTGCTTTCACGCTCGAATCGGTCTATATTTTTACTTATACTGGGCAAGCGCATACTTTTTCCCTGCCAGAGACGAATAGTTAAAGCAATACACAAAAGAAAATAACCAGATGTGACGATCGCATTAGTATAAAGCAAGCGAAAAGAAACTATGTCTGAAGCGCGATCGACTCCCATCCAAAGCATTGCATAAATTGCCAGCCAAATTAACGTTATAGTGACGGAGAGACGGCTTAATTCTTGTTCGGTGCGATCGCCGCAACGACGAGATAGCTTCCATAGAGATAAGGTTGCTCCTATTAGGGGAAGTAGATAAAAAGATAGCCGCATTTTTTGCAGATTTTGTTCTTTAAATCGATCTTTCATAGGATAAAAATAGATATAATTGGTTTTTTCGATTGCGTAGCACTTGCGGGAGATCGCAACGCCTGCGCCCTCCGCAATCGCCCCTCAAAATCTTAGAGAATTTGATAATGGCAGAGCAAAAAAAAATATCGATCGCAGCTATTGTCTTAGCAGGAGGTAAAAGTTCTCGCATGGGACGAGATAAAGCTTCGATCTCAGTTGGTAATACAACTCTTCTGCATCTAATTTGCACTGTGGCTGACAAATGTGCAAGTAATATTTATGTTGTCACTCCTTGGACGGATCGGTATCGAAATTTTCTCCCTGCAAATTGTCAGTTAATTTTTGAAGATGAGACAAAAAGACTTGGGCCATTAGTTGCTTTTAAGCGAGGTTTGGCACAAATAAAGACAAATGAAGAATGGGTATTACTCTTAGCTTGCGATTTACCTCTGCTTAACGAGTCTATATTGCTTGAATGGTGCGATTATTTAACACAAGTACCAGAAAATTTTATTGCCGCTCTGCCAAAAAGTGAGAAAGGTTGGGAACCTTTATGCGGTTTTTATCGAACTAGTTGCTTGCCACTTTTGGAAGAGTACGTTCGAGAAGGAGGTAGATCTTTTCAAACTTGGTTGGCAAAACATCAAGTAAAAGAATTATTAGTGAGCGATCGCCGAGTGTTATTTAACTGTAATACTCCAGACGATCTCGCAAAAATAAGCAAAATCTAAATAATTTTAGATATTTTTGTATGAGCAAGAAAAATAACTTCCGCAAGACTTGGAAGACGTTAACCGAATTAGGACAAGAATTTGGAGTATCTGCAATTAAATTTGGGAATCTACTTAACGGGCTGTTCTGCAATTGGTCCCTCGCCAAGTGCGAAGCTTAGCGCAGGGATGAATTGCAGTCTAGGAATTAGGTGAGTCTTGGGTCTGAATATAATCTTTTAGTTTCTCGATAGTAACACCACCACAGCTAGCAATAAAATAAGATTTTGTCCATAATACTGAACGGACGTATCGAGCTTCCGAGGAAACCTCTCCAGTCGAGTCCTCATCCTTCCAATAGAAAGTTGAGAGATACTCTTCATTATTTTTATTGACTAATCTGCTAGTAACAGTTTTGAGATTATTTACATATTTAGATAGTTGCATTTGTGGATAATAACTAAACAAAATGTGCAAATGATCTTCTTCTCCATTAATTTCAATTACCTCCACGCCCCATTTTTTAGAAAGATTTTTAGTTGTTTCAATTAATTCTTCTAGTATTTTTTGATTTATTACTTTGCGTCTGTATTTAGTTACAAGCACTAAATGTGCTTTTAGCTCTGAAACTGACCTAGAGCTTGATTTATAAGTCATTGTTATATTTAGTGCTGAATATGCTATCATGCTATCATGAAGCTAACTCATCAATACAAACTCAAACCAAACTCTAGCCAAGTAACACTCATGGAGACTTGGTTGGATCTTCTCAAGCGTCAGTATAACTATCGCTTGAGAGAACGGTTTGACTGGTGGGATAATAATAGATGCTATATCGATAGATGTTCGATAATTAATTGTGGAATAGTGCCATTAACTGATAAACCAACAAAATATTCTCAACAAGCAGATATTCTCAACACTAAAGATTTGTTTCCAGAATATAAAGGAATCTATTCTCAAGTTTTGCAAGATTGTATTCATCGGGTAGATAAAACTTTTGAGAGATATATCAAAGGTGATAATAAAGGTAAGGCGCGTCATATCGGAGGTAGCCTCCGATATGCCTTTGCGCGCCGTAAAAGATCGGGACGACCAAGGTTCAAAAGCAAAACTCGCTATAATTCTTTTACGTATACTCAATTCAAAAATAAAGAATTGGTAGGTAATATTATCAATCTTCCTAAAATTGGAAAGATAAAATTAATTCTTCATCGACCAATTCCAGATGGATTTCAATTCAAAACAGCCACAATTTCAAGACGTGCTGATGGTTGGTATATAAATATTTCTCTAGAAGATAAATCAGTACCTACTCAACCAATCTATGTTGACTGTACAAAAATTTGTGGAATCGATTTAGGACTAAAAGATTTCTTAGTAACCGATCGTGGTCAATCTGTCTCTATTCCTCAGTTTGCTAGAAAAAGTGAAAAGAGACTAAAACTTATATACAAATCTTTCAGTCGCAAAAAGAAGAAAGGTGGTAAAAATAGAGGAAAAGCTGGAATAAAACTAAAAAAACATTATCAAAAAATAGCAAGACAAAGAAAAGATTTTCATTTCAAAACTTCTCTCAAACTCCTACAAAATTATGATGTTATAGCTCATGAAGACTTAAATATAAAAGGTTTAGCTAAAACTAGATTAGCTAAATCAATACTAGATGCTGGTTGGTCACAGTTTATATCAATACTATCAAGCAAGGCTGAAAGTGCTGGTTTGTTAGTGATAGGTGTAAATCCAAAAAACACAACTCAAAACTGTAGTAGTTGTGGAAATAAAGTACCGAAACAACTATTAGATAGATGGCATTCTTGTAATTGTGGGTGTGAACTATCTCGTGACCAAAACGCAGCAATAAATATAAAAAATCTTGGGGCGGGACATCCCCTGAGTAAAGCTTATCTGATATCCGAACCGTTAGGTGGAGTTGATGAGAAGCCCACTCTGTATGCGTAGCATCAGAGATGGGAGTATGTCACATAAGGAGTACAACGAGAGTGGCGATCGATGGTCAGCTAATTTCTATTAGTCTATTTTCAGGCGCTTTCGGTCTAGACCTTGGCATAGAAGAGTCTGGTTTTCGTACGGTAAGTGTAGTAGAAATCGATCCTGATTGTACAAAAACTATCGTTCTCAATCGACCATACCTATCAGAAAGTGCCATACCGCGAGATATTTGTTCTATAAGCACTCAAACTCTTCTGGAAGAAGGTGGAAGAGTATTAAACCTCGATCGAGCTATTTATCCAAGAGAAATAGATTTAATTACTGGTGGACCGCCATGTCAACCTTTTAGTACGGCTGGTAAAAGAATGTCTGTTGGCGATCCTCGTGGAAGTTTGTTTAGGGAATTTATCCGAATTATTCGAGAAATTCAACCTCGTTTCTTTCTGATGGAGAACGTTAGAGGATTACTTTCTGCGCCCATTAAACACAGACCTATCGATCGACGAGGAATAGGTTTTTCACCTCTTTCTCCAGAAGAAATTAGAGGTGCTGCATTAAGGGTAGTTTTAGAAGAAATGGAACATCTTGGGTACAATGTGGCTTACAAACTTTTGCAAGCTGCTGATTATGGCGTTCCTCAGTGTCGAGAAAGAGTAATATTTATCGCTTCAAGAGATGGTCAAAAAATAACCTTTCCACAACCAACGTACAGCAAACAAGGAAATAGTCATATTACTAGATGGCGTACTCTTGGAGATGGTTTAAAAAACTTATCCGATCCCAACCCAAAATACACTGCTTACTCTCAGAATCGTCTTAAATATTTAACTCTTCTCAAAGCTGGACAAAATTGGCGATTTTTACCTGAAGATTTCAAAAAAGAAGCAATGGGAGGTGCATACAATTCTGGAGGAGGTAAAGTCGGTTTTTATCGTCGATTATCTTGGGACAAACCATCTCCTACAGTAACCACAAGTCCTCATCAAAAAGCTACAGATATGTGTCATCCAGAGGAATTACGTCCTCTAAGCATTAGAGAATGCGCGAGGATTCAAACATTTCCCGATAATTGGATTTTTTATGGTTCGACTACTTCTCAATATCGACAGATAGGTAATGCAGTTCCAATAATGCTATCTCGGGCGATCGGCGAACATATCTATAAATTGAGTCAGGAAATACATATTAAAAATGAAAAAGAATCAATTCAACTTCCACTTTTTCAGTTCGATCGCGTTGTAAATTTATACCACAATTCGACTAAAGTCGATAGCAAAAAAAAGAAGACAACAAATCGACAAGGAATGACAGACAAAGAATTACTATATGCTCTATTTAAAGATGCCAATATTAAACGCGCAGCTTTATTATCAGAAAAAATTTGTACGCTCGATCGATTTATAGAAATCACAACAGAAGAATTAAAGGAAACTCAATGGGTTGATAAGAAAGGTCAATACGTACAGATGATAACAGACAAGCAAATAGACAATCTTGTTACCAAGCGAGCTGTATATTTAAAAAATTTAAATATACAAGAGGAAAAAAAGGAAAAGTTAAGATCGACAGGTACATTATTAACTCACATACCAGCTATTAAAGCGCTGTTGCAAAACTTTGTTGATGCTAAAAAAGCAACAAATATTGCTGTAAATTTAGAAAATATAGACAAGATTAAAATTAATTTTCTAGCCTTCGATCGAACTCTAGTAAACTTATCCCAGCAAGAAAGAGAAAATCTTGTCAATCTTTTTTCGCAACAAGATGATTGGAACTATTTATCAGTTAAAAATCTTGTTTGGCAAGTAGAAATTTTTACTAAAACTTTACAATTAAAATTTAAACTCGACCGACAAGAATCAAGCGCAGAGACAGACAATTACTTTTTAAATTTCAAAAAATATTTGTTAAAAAATTGGTACAAACTAAAACGAGAGCCTAATTTCTTATTAAAAGATTCAAATGTTCCTACTAATGTAAATGAGCAATTCATTGAATTAGCTTATAAATTTCTCCGACTTTCAGATACTAGTTTAAAACTAGCATTATTATTTCTTCAGGAAGTTATTAAGCTCGAATACGATATTCCTAAAATTGCCAAGGAAGCGATACTTAATGGCAACCCATTTTTGTTTAGATCCCTGTTTAGTAATTTTCAAGAAGCAGAAAAATTTGCGGTAGAAGGCAAGCTCAATAGTAGCTTAGAAACCAAGTATGGCAATCTTCTTGAGAAGTTATTTGCAGCTTTTGCTAATTGTCGAGGTATTTATGATGGAGGCGTAGATGTAGCTGTAGACAATAATGCTTTTGATATCAAAAGTGGTCCTAATGTGATGAATAAAAGTATGGTTGATGCTTTCTGTGCCAAACAAGTTTTAATACAAGAACGAAATATATTGCCTGACATCAATAGCTATAAAATTGCGCTGGGATATGGCAGAAAAGAAAAGCTCAATTCTTTTATGGCTAAAATTGATTCAGAAATACTTACAGGTAGGGAAGCTTGGACGCAGATAACAGGTATTCCACATAGTCCAGAACTAATATTCACCATAGCAGGATTAGTTCCGCAAATATTAGGAGCTAACAATTTAGTCAGCTCTACGCTCGGTCAAGGATTAGAATATAACCAGAAACCGTTCGATCGTTCTGAATTTCAGAAGCTATTTGATAATTGCTTTGATTCTATAGAGCTTGACGAAAAAGCTACCACAGAAATTGCTGCGATCGAATCTATTCTCAGTTAAAAAATTAATCGATAGCGATCGAGACTTTTTAACAAAAATACATAAACAATATTCCAATGAATGGCGAGTTATATACCCCCGAACTTACAGGAGATGGTTCGTTTACTTTTTTTTCGAAAGAGTTTGACGAAGCTTTTCACTCTCGCTACGGTGCGGCGCAAGAGGCAATGGCTAAGTTTGTCATTCCTTGTCAGTTAAAGGAAAAAGCACCGATCCTTCAAGAATTAAAATTATTGGATATTTGTTACGGATTGGGTTATAACTCTGCTGCTGCACTAGATACAATTTGGCAAGTCAATCCCAAGTGTCGAGTAGAATTGATTGCCTTAGAATTAGACTCACAAATACCAAAAAGTGCGATCGCCCATCAATTATTAAATAAATGGGAACAAAATATAACCGATTTTTTACAACAATTAGCAAATATTTATCGAGTCGATAACGAACAATTACAAGCTCAACTTTTAATTGGTGATGCCAGACAAACTCTTCAACAAGTCTTGCGATCGCAATTTAAAGCAGATGCGATTTTTCTCGATCCGTTTTCTCCTCCAAAATGCCCACAATTATGGACGGTAGAATTTTTAAGCTTGGTAGCTAAATGTCTGAAATCGACGGGAAAAATAGCTACTTATTCTTGCGCTGCTTCGGTGAGGACGGCACTCAAATTAAGCAAATTGCAAATTGGCGCTAGTGTTAGTATTGGTAGACGCTCGCCTGGTACTGTTGCCAGTTTTCTCGGTGATGATTTACGTACCCTATCCGATCGAGAACGAGAACACTTGCAAACTCGCGCTGCTATTCCCTATCGCGATCCACACTTGAAAGATTCTGCGGAGGCGATCGAACAAAGAAGAAAAGACGAACAACAGAGCAGTCTACTCGAACCAACTAGCCACTGGAAAAAACGTTGGTTGACGATTGTAAAATAACTAGGATCGAAGTCAACAAATTTAGATTTTCTCGATTTTTTTTGAAGTTTTTGGTAACGAATTGATTAATCCTTGTCCGTAAAAAATCTAATTTCAAAAAGAAAAAAACCCACAAATAATAATAAATAAGTAAAATGGTTATTTAAATGACAGATATAAAAAAATCGCTTAACGCCCGACCATAACTAAAAAATTGAAAACAGTTTCCATCGAGATAAAAAAATTAAAGAATAATTTTGTTTGACTGAGTTTTTGTAAATATTTAGATACTTACGCGAAGGATTAAAATTAGGTAAGAATGAAGATGATCGACCAGCCATCTGAGTTATCCAGTTTGAGATCGACCCAGTTTGTGACTTCAGAAGTGGAGCTTAATAAAGTTACGCCTAATTCTACCAAAGCGAAAATTATCGCGATCGACAGTAACCATCTAAGCCGCATGGCTTTGGTAGACTTGTTATTGCTAGATGGATATGACGTAATAGAAAGCGCAAACGAACTGTATCTATTCGATCGTATTGCGCTCGAGCAACCAGACTTAGTTCTGCTCGACGTGACTGTGTCAGAGCTTCAGAGTTTCGAGCTTTGTAAGCGTTTAAAGCAAGACGAACAAACCAGCCGCATTCCCGTAATTGCGATCGCGCTGGTAGACGATCGATCGACTCGTCTCAATTGTCTGGAAGTGGGCGCAGACGAACTCATGGTCAAGCCGATCGATCGGGTGGAATTGTCTACAAAAGTTAAGTCTGCCCTCGATCGCAAGCGTCTCAACGACGGACTCGATCAAACCGAACAAGTTTTGTTTACTATTGCCAGGGCGATCGAAAGCCGCAGTTCGGACAATGGCAGTTCTTGCACGAGAATCGCTACTTTTGCCCAAGAATTTGGCGAATACTTGCAACTAGCAACCGAAGAGATTGACAATCTCGTATTTGCGGCGCATCTCCACGATGTTGGTACGATCGGCATTCCCGATGCTGTTTTGCTAAAAAAAGGGGAATTAACTGCCGAAGAAAGAGGTTTAATCGCCGAACACGTACTAATTGGCGAAAAAATCTTAAAGCCGCTTAAAAATCGCAGCGGCGTATTGCCAATTATTCGTCACCATCACGAACGTTGGGATGGTAGCGGTTATCCCGATCGCCTGGTTGGCAAACAAATTCCTAGGCTAGCGCAAATTTTTCAAGTCCTCGACATTTACGATGCCCTAACCAGCCAGCGCCCTCACAAACAAGCATATAGCCCAACGCAAGCTTTAGAAATTATCTCCGACGAAACCGCTAAAGGATGGCGCAACCCAAAAATCGTCAAACAATTTACAGAATTTGTGCAATGGAGAGAACAGAAAAATAATTCCAGCAATGGCAAAATATCAACTGTAAAGCAATAACGAAAATTTTTGCAACGCCGACACCGACGGGTTATACTCCAATCGGACTAAAGTACAAGCAATTTTTCAAATAGCATGATAGCGGTAGCAATTCTAGCGGCTGGACGCGGAACCAGAATGAAATCCGACTTGCCCAAAGTATTACACTCTCTAGGAGGCAAATCTTTGGTCGAACGAGCGCTTGACAGTTGTCGATCGATAACTATTTCCAGAAATATAGTCATTGTTGGCAATCGAGCAGACAAAGTCAAAGGAGCGCTCAATCATATTGAAGGCGTTGAGTTTGTCGAACAAACCGAACAATTAGGTACTGGTCATGCTATTCAACAATTATTGCCACATTTAGAAGGATTTACAGGAGATTTATTGGTTTTAAACGGAGACGTTCCATTGCTGCGATCGTCTACTCTACAGCAATTATTACAAAAACACCAAACACACAAAAATGCGGCTACTCTGTTAACGGCGCACCTACCCAACCCCAAAGGTTATGGGCGGGTTTTTTGCGATGGCAACAATTTAATTACGCAAATCGTTGAAGATCGAGACTGTACCACAGCACAAAAGCAAAATCATCGCATCAACGGCGGCATTTACTGTTTCAATTGGCCGCAATTGGCGGAAGTTCTTCCCAAACTTTCTGCCAATAACGACCAACAAGAATATTATTTAACCGAAGTCGTCAACTATCTCAGTCCCGTTATGGCGGTAGATGTTGAAGATTATTTGGAAATTACTGGTATCAACGATCGCAAACAACTAGCAACGGCTTACTCTATTCTTCAAACAAGAGTAAAAGATGCTTGGATGACGGCTGGAGTCACTTTAATCGATCCAGATAGCATTACCATTGACGATACGGTTCGGATAGAACCTGATGTGATTATCGAACCGCAAACTCACCTGCGCGGCAATACCTCGATCGCAACCGGCTGTCGTATTGGCCCTGGTAGTATGATTGAAAACAGTCAGATTGGCGCGGATAGTACGGTGATGTATTCAGTGGTTTCTGGTTCCCAAATACAATCTGGCGCACGTATTGGCCCTTACGCTCATTTACGCGGTCAGGTAAAGGTAGGAGAAAATTGTCGCATTGGTAATTTTGTCGAATTGAAAAAAACTACCATCGGCAACAATGGCAATGTAGCTCATCTGTCTTATTTGGGAGATGCAACCCTGGGCGATCGCGTCAATGTAGGTGCGGGAACGATTACTGCTAACTACGATGGTGTTAACAAACATTCTACTCACATTGGTAGCGGCACGAAAACGGGAGCGAACAGCGTTTTTGTAGCACCCGTTAACGTGGGAGAAGATGTTACCGTTGCTGCTGGTTCGGTAGTAACTAAAGATGTGCCAGACGATGCTCTAGTTATTGCTCGTTCCCGTCAGATTGTTCGTGAAGGCTGGCGCATTAAAGAATAATAGGCAATAGTTGACAACTCCTCGCGATGAAACGGCGAAAATTCAACGGGCTGTTCCACTCTTGAGTCCCACCCCATACCCGTAGGGTTGGGGTTGGGACGTGGCGTATAGACATCTGGGGTTTCCCCAGATGACAGCCACTTAGGAATTGTGGTCAGAATCTATACTTCTCGCCGTTGATGTGATATTGTATACATTGGGCAATCCAACTTTTGTATCCCTGGGCAGCCTAGCAATAGGCATAACGGCTAAAGGAGTGGCTCTACATAGGTTATCCGAGTCTATTGGTGGGAAACCATCTACCAGCAAAGTTGTGCGTCGTACCCACGATACGGGTATCGCTGCCATCTAGCAACTGTGAATACAGCTCGGTTGGATGGTACGGGGTTCTTGTCAGCAACCCCTGATGTGTCGCATGTTGAAGTTGAAGCATTATCCTTCTCGATAGTGAGTTGAGATGGAGTGTAGATACAAGCCCACGCTATACCGTAGGTTAGCGTTGGGTAGTTGACAAACGTCGTTCCGAAGCTGGTTAAAAGCCAGCTTCTCCACATCTTCTTCTGTTAAAACGCCTTGTCCCGACCAATGCCGAAGCGGATAGAGCGCGGGACTTCCCGCCTGCCCGTTAAATCGAATAAACAATATTTATTTTTTTCTTTTGCCGAAAATCTATCGTTCGATCGAACATAGATAATTTTATCTTTTAGTTTTGAGCATTGAGTTTTAATATTTTAATCATTTTTTTTGCTTAATATAAATTTACATGCTGTGATGACCAAAAATCGTGCCAACAATTTTCCAATTGTTGACGAAATTATTAGGGTTTGAATAAACTTAAAATATGGATTCGCAGGATTAGTGTGTCTATTTTTAAAAAATGCCTCTACAAGCTTTATTTTTCGTTGTCATAGCGAAATAGACACAAAAGCTAAATTGTAACTGCTTGTAAAAATTACTTGACAAAAAATAACTACGGATGAAATGTAGTTTATTGATTCATACGTTGTTGTTTTGTTTACAAGGAAAAGGTTCTAACATCGATCGATTTTTATAATTAAAGAAACTTTGGTGCTGGGACGTTATTGGCAGAGTATGAATGCTTAACGCACTCATTGTGTTTTTTTTTCCCTAAATATACTTTCATGTTGGTAGATGTATTTGATTCTGGTTTTGTGTGGAATTTTTCTTTTTGAGAATAAACCAAAACTCGTTTTATAAATAAGACTGGATTGGTCTTTTAGTCCATAACACATGAACTAAAGTTTTTAGCCCGAAACTTTAGTTCTGGGTGTTGATGTTAGAGGTGCAAACTCTAAATGTAACGGACGTATCCGCGCTGAAGCGAATAGCTCGATCGACCCCTACTTTGACTTTGTTTGATGTTGTTTTTTGTAGAATTCTGGGTACTCTCTGTAAAAACACGGCTTACCAGTTAGCAAATATAAGTTTGCTCGTTGCTGATTTTAATTATGCTAATAAATCCCAAACAAAAAGCTACAGAGAGTAATTTTATTTCCGATTCTAAAGATATCCAAAGTTTCGATCGCCAGAAGATCGATTTAGTGAGATTGCTTGCTAGTGATGTCAATACCGCTCCTGAAATACTTAGAAAATTAGCTACCAACAGCGATCGCACCGTTCGCGAAAACTTAGTTATTAATTCCAACACTCCTATCGATATTTTGTGGGAATTGGGAGCGCAATTTCCCGAAAAATTGTTAAAAAACCAAAAATTTGAGCGATTAATTCGAGCAAATTCGATTTTTCTTAGGCAATTGCCTTTTAATACTGCTTCTAATTTATTCTTTCATCAAGCAGCAAGCGATCGACTTAGAGAACAGCTTCTCAGTTATCATCCAGGTTTGATGGATTATTGAATTTAGGGAATAGGGCATGGGGAAAATAAATTAATAAAACTCATGCTCACCCTACCAATTAAGCACGATTGGGCGCAGCCCACGCTACGCGATCGCACTTCAGATTAAAATGATTGAGTACTCTTTGGGAACGAGGACAGATGGAAGTTATTCCTGCGATCGATTTGTTGGATGGAAAATGCGTGCGCTTGTATCAAGGAGATTACGATCGCTCGGAGGTATTTAATGAAAATCCTGTTGAAGTTGCTAAAAGTTGGGCAGAACAAGGGGCGACACGCCTTCACGTTGTCGATTTAGATGGTGCCAAGGAAGGGCGATCGATTAATTTAGATGCGATCGAAGCAATAGTAAGAGCTATTTCTATTCCCGTACAGGTAGGCGGAGGACTGCGCGATCGCAATAGTATTTCTCAGCTATTGAATCTCGGTGTCGATCGAGCGATTGTTGGTACTGTCGCTGTGGAACAACCTGAATTAGTAAAGCAACTCACTCAAGAATTTCCAGGTCAAATCGTCGTTGGTATCGATGCGCGTAATGGTAAAGTAGCTATTAAGGGTTGGTTGGAAACTTCAGAAGTAGCTGCCACCGAACTCGCCCAACAGATGGCAAAAATGGGAGCGGCAGCAATTATTTACACCGATATTCATCGAGATGGTACTCTAACCGGACCGAATTTAGATGCTTTAAGGGAATTAGCAAATGCAATTGATATTCCTGTGATTGCTTCTGGAGGGGTTAGTTCGCTCAGAGATTTATTAAATTTACTAGCGATCGAACCTTTGGGAGTTACAGGCGCGATCGTCGGTCGAGCGATTTATACTGGAGATGTTAATTTAGCTGAAGCTGTTAGGGCTGTAGGATCTGGACGCTGGCAGGATGTGCCACCAGATTTTAATTCTTCGACTTTTGCTTGAGCGTTTTTATTAATAGGGGCGAGTCCGAAATATGAAGCTAGATTCGCCCCGAGTTGAATAATTTCCGATCGCTCCATTAAATATTTCTATGTATTTTGCAGGTTGGTTAGTTTAAGCAGTCATAAATCATTTTATTTTTATAAACGGATTCGCAATCGGTTACTCCAAACAAATCACTTTAACTGTTACGAATTTAACGATTTAAATTAAGTTGTTTACCCTTCTTTAATTATAGATTTGGAACGATTTAAAATTTTATATATACATACAATATCTATCCACAGACAGGTTTAAGTTAGCCCAAAGTAAATAATAACGATTCAATTTGCGATCGAATGAAAATGAAGGTAGTTCGATGATTATTGCCTCCAAAAATACTCAGAGTATACATTGCGTTGCTTACATCTAAGTAAGTCGTACCGTTATTTTGTCGAATAATTGTTATTTTTTCCTGTAATCGATCGATCGAGAATTGAAGAGCCTGGTTGTTTTCATCGCCCTATTTGTCAACAACATCCGTACGAATTGTTGCCTAGCCATGATATTCAAACATATTTAACTTCTGTCACTCTTGAGAATAGTAATGAACTGAATAAATTCTTGGTTGATTTTTTCTTTTCGATCGATATATTTAAATTTTAAAATTATTTTCCTGCGATTTTAAAGCGAATGCGATAAATACTAGTATTGGCTGTGATGAAAAGAGTTTTTTTGTCGCGATCGCCCCAGGCTAAATTGGTTACTACTTCTGGTACGGCAATTTTACCGAGTAAATCTCCTCTAGGCGAAAAAACCCAGACACCGCCTGCACCAGGACTGTAAACATTACCTTTGGTATCTACTTTTAAACCATCGGGCGTACCTTGCTTAGTGGGATCTTCTAATTTGGCAAAAATCTTTCCTTTCCCAACAGTACCATCTGGTTTGACATCAAAGACGTTAATATAATTTTCCTGAGAATCGCTTACATAAAGTTTGCTTTCGTCGGGAGAAAAAACAATACCATTCGGTCGAATCATATCTTTCGCCAACAAAGTTATTTTTCCATCGGGGGCGAGACGATAAACTCCATAAAAACCCAATTCTTCTTGTTTTGGTTGAATTCCATAAGGCGGATCGGTAAAGTAGATACTACCGTCAGATTTAATCGTCAGATCGTTAGGACTGTTAAATCGTTTGCCTCGATATTTATCTGCTAAAGTCACAATTTTGCCGTCTTTTTGCCTGCGCGTAACCCTGCGATCGCCGTGTTGGGCAGAAATTAACCTGCCTTTAGCGTCGATTGCGTTACCGTTAGTATTATTAGAGGGTTTGCGAAATACTTTTGCTGGTTTTCCTTCAAGCCATTGATAGATGGTGTTGGCAGGAATATCGCTAAAGATTAAAAATCCGTCGGGATGCCAAACAGCCCCTTCTGTAAATTGAAAGCCATCGGCTACTTTTTCCAAACTAGCATTATCGGCGAGAAGTTTTTTGAGTTTGTCGTTTGATTCTGAAAGAGGCTTTGTTTGGGCTAGCAATGTTTCATCGCGCGCAATAAAAATCTCAAAGTAGTGCGAAATACCAGTCAAGGGCAAAATCAACCCCAAGATGGTAAAAATTTTAAATAAAGCGATCTTCATAATTTAAATACTGGCAAAAATTATTAGCTGATTTGTATGAATTTAACCCTAGCTTTACCCACTTTCGTCATTACTCTTAGAGAAGGAGTAGAAGCCGCCCTCGTCGTTGGCATTGTCTTAGCTTGTTTGAGTAAAGCAAAGCAAAGCAAACTCAACATTTGGGTTTATTTTGGCATTTTTGCAGGCATTATAGGTAGTATTTTATTTGGATTGTTGCTTTTGTGGGGCGTTCGACAAGTTAAATTGTTAGTACCAGAATGGGAAAGCGCGATCGAACCCATTATTAAAAGTATTTTTTGTTTGAGTGCGATCGCTGCGTTGAGTTGGATGTTGATTTGGATGAGTTTACAAGCGCGATCGCTAAAAGGTGAAATTGAAGGTTCGCTAACGGCTAGTTTGCAAGACGATCGAGGTGCAGCTTGGGGCGTATTTACTTTAATTACTATTGCTGTCTTACGAGAAGGTTTTGAAACGGTTTTATTTATCTTTGCCAATTTACAACAAGGTTATATGGCAATATTTGGCGCGATCGCTGGTTTGTGTGGTGCAGCTTTAATTGGTATAGCGTTATTTAAATGGGGAGTTAAAATTAACATCCGTTTGTTTTTTCAAGTGATGGGAATATTTTTATTGTTAATTGTGGCGGGGTTAGTGGTATCGGCTTTTAAAAATATCGATGCAGCACTTTACGCGATCGGGCAATTAAACGGTAATTCAATTAATGTTTGTTTTTCTTCTCTATCTTGTATTCTAGGGCCGATCGTTTGGGATACCAGCCAATTTCTTCCCGACAAACAATTCCCTGGCATTATTTTAAAAACAATGTTCGGTTATCGCGACCATCTTTATTTATTTCAAGCATTAGGATATGTCTTGTTTTTAGGTTTCGTAGGTGGTTTATATTTCCGAAGTATAAATTCTTCAACTGTTAAATCTAACTGAGGAAAATTTCATAGGCTTTAGGATTTAAGCAATAAGTAAAAGGTCATTTACCTTGTAAATCTAAAAGGAGAAAATTTCTAGCTAATATTTCTTACAGGATAATTATAGGTTAATTGTCTAGTAATAGATTCGAGATATTTTGAAGAAAAATTCGGAGAGAAAGCTTGCAGAAATTAGTCTTGATTTTGGATACCAGTTGCCGATAATTTGTACCCCTTACGAGCTATTAGGAGATTGACTTATGTGGGAAGATGAAATTATAGATGAGATCCGTAAAATCCGCGATGAACATGCCAAGTCATTTAACTACGACCTGGATGCAATGTTTGCAGATTGGCAGAAGAAACAATCTGAAGGTGGAAGAGAAGTTGTAAGTTTGCCACCTAAACGCGATCTAACACTGCGTTGGAGCCGACCAACCTAAAGTTAATCTGTGAGAACTAGGTGCGATCTGCTGCGGCTCATTAGATCTTACACTTCATAGATTTGAGAAACGCTATAAACACCTCAAATATTATTAAAGCGTTTGAAACATTTCGATCGTAATTAAATATTAATATCTATTAATAAAGACATAAATATCGTATTTTATGTCTTTATGTTTTTATTAATACAAGGAGTAACTAATTGTTTTTCATACATTTTTTAGAGATACGATCGCTACCTATTCACAAAATTAACAAGTTTGGACACACAATAGCGATCGCAAACTCAAATATTTGAGATGGATAGATGTTTAATAAATTACGCAATAAAAAAGTTGAAATAATTAAATTAGTTTTATACAAATGAAGGCGTAAACTCGATCGCATCAAGCAATTTTGCACTCGACGATCGATTTACTTGCTGAAGTTGGTTTTGATTCAATGAGTATTGATGCGATCGCTGCACGCGCTAAGGAGGGTAAAACTACTATTTATCGGCGATACAATTCTAAAGAAGAATTTGTTTTAAAAGATAAGGAAATATAAGGAGGTTTGAATTTGTCGATCGATTTGCATCCTCACAGTGGTTATCATTGGGATGGCAGCAACAGCCGCTTTTTTGAAGGTTGGTATTATCGCGTCACCATTCCAGAAAGGGGAAAAGGTTTTGCTTTTATGTATTCGATCGACGATCCGATCGGCGATCGCCCTCATAGTGGTGGTGCGGCGCAAATACTTACTTCCGACGATGAATATCTCTGTCGCACTTTTCCCGATGTAAATAAATTCTGGGCATCAAAGAATTATTTAGAATTGGGACATTGGGGTCAAACAAATTTACAATCTCAACCGCAATTACTCGAAGGCGATCGATTTAAACAACAAATTACTGAAGGCTATCAAGCAACTGCAACTTTAAATCAAGGTTTTATTCGAGATCCTGGGAGTAATAATTATTGTCGTTGGTTGTATCGAATCGAACCTGTTTATGGCTGGGGCGATCGCAAGCAACCGCAACAAGCTACGGCAGGTTGGCTGTCATATTTACCAATTTTTGAACCAGGATGGCAAGTTTTACAGGCTCATAGTCTAGCAACTGGTTGGATTGAATGGCGCGATCGAGTTTACGAATTTACTAACGCACCTGCTTACTCTGAAAAAAATTGGGGTCGTTCTTTTCCGCAAAAATGGTTTTGGATTAATTGCAATAGTTTTGAAAACGAACCAGATTTAGCTATAACTGCTGTCGGCGGTAGAAGGCAAGTTTTATGGTGGATGGAATCTCCTGGTTTAATTGGTTTGCACCATCGGGGTAAATTTTACGAATTCGTTCCCTGGAATGCAAAAATTTCCTGGCAAGTGCAACCTTGGGGAGAATGGAAAATGCTTGCACGAAATCAAAAATATGAAATCGAATTAATGGGCGTAACCCAACATTCGGGTAGTTATGTGCGCGTACCAACAGAAGAAGGATTGGCTTTTCGCTGTCGCGATACGATGAAGGGTGAATTAACTCTACAATTGCGAGAAGATTCGGGCAAAAATATTCTAAAAGCACATAGTTCGTTAGCTGGCTTAGAAGTTGGTGGCGCACCTTGGCATGAAGCTTGGTTAGTGGATTGAAATAGATATTTTCTTAGTACAAATATATCTAGCGCTATAGTTAGAGTTTTCGCGATCGAACTAAAAAGTCCTGTTAGAAACATACAAATATATCTAGTACATTAAGCTATAAATTATGCAACGAATCGATCGCGCTAACTCCTCTAATTTCAACTGCTTTACTTTTGACTTTTGACTTTTGACTTTTGACTTTTGACTTAATGCACTAGCGATCGAGACGAAATGCTTGTTCTAGAGCTGATTTTTCTTTCGCTCGACGTGCAAATATCTGTAAATCTTCAATTTCTATACCACTTAAAATACTCAAATTTTCCAATTCGATTCCTTTGAGCAACATTTCCACGCA
>JBOFLQ010000002.1:0-12019 GCA_051657945.1 Xenococcaceae cyanobacterium
TTGACGATTAAACCGCAGGGAGTCGCGGTTTCAATGTTGAGATAAATAGATTCGGCTTTAATACTTAATTGAATACGTTTTTCTTGCAAATTATAGGAAGCAAATAAATTAGTCACTAAATCTTCGAGATAGTCGCCAAAATTAATTTGAGCGAGATTTTGCGATCGATATAATTTTTCGTGAATTAAAGCCATTGAATAAATGCGCTGCTGAGAGTCTTCAAATAGTCCAGCTATTTGCGGTTCGCCAAGCGAGTCATTTTGCATCTCCAAGAGACTGGCGACAACATACAAATTGTTTTTAACGCGATGATGGATTTCTTTGAGCAGAACTTCTTTTTCTTTGAGCGAAGCTTTAATTTGTGTCTCGGCTGCTTTAATTGTGGTAATATCGGGACTGATGGTTAATATGGAACATACCGTGCCATCAGATGCTAATTCGGGAACAATGCGAACGCGAAAATATTTTTCCCCTTTAAGAGTTTGTAAGCGAAATTCAATAATTTTTTCTCGTCTTGTCGCAAATACAGACCTTCCCGATTCTTCTAACAAAGTAACTAAATCTTGAGGAAGATCTAATTCTCGATAGGTTTTACCAATAATTGTCGTCCTTGAGAGTTCGGATATTTGTTCGATCGCAGGGTTAATATAAAGATGTCGTAGTTGCGAATCCAAACGAGCGATAATATCGGGAGAATTTTCGACGAGGGTACGAAACTCAGTCTCTCTCTGACGGAGAGTATCTTCCATCAACTTTCGTTCGGTAATATTGCGAAAAGTTAAAACGCCACCGAGAATTGTTCCCGTTCGGTCTATAATCGGTCTGCTAGTAATACTGAGCCATATACCTTCTAAGGTTTCGGGATTGGGGATAAAAATTTCGGCATCGTCGATCGCTTCGCCGCGAACAGCTTTGTAAAGTGGTAATTGTTCGGCAGGATAGAGTGTAACTCGATCGCTCATGTACATATCAGTATCGTTCGACCAAGTTAATGTCGAAAGATCGATCGAACCGATTTTGAGAATGCGTTCGGCGGAAGGATTAGAAATTAAAAATTGTCCGTCGGTATCGGCAACGAGTAAACCGTCTCCAATGCTGTCGAGGATTGTTTGCAGCAAGTTGGTTTGGTTTTGCAGCGCTTCTTGAGAGCGGGTTAGCTCCTGAGTGCGTTCCTGTACTCTTAATTCTAGCTCTTCGTTGAGTTGTTGTAGGGCTAATTCTGCTTGTTTGTTTTCGGTAATGTTTTCAACAAAAACGATCGCCAATCGAGACTTCTTGTAATGGCTGACAAGTACCGAAACGTGATTTCGCACCCAAATTATTTCGCCATTTTTACAATAATAGCGTTGTTCGATTTGAAAAAAGTCTCGTTTTCCTTGAATTAATTCTGCAAACAGATGGTTACTTTTGACGAGATCTTCGTGATGAGTTAGTTCGTTAAAACTAAGTTTGTGTAATTCTTTTGCCTGATAACCCAACATTTCTTGAAACGAAGGATTAGTTTTGAGTAACTTTCCGTTAAAATCGCTAAGGGCAACACCTACCGCCGATCGCTCGAATACAGCACTCAACATTGCCTCGCTTTCTTTGAGTGCCAATTCTGCTTTTTTGCGATTACTAATGTTAGTGCTATAGCTGGTGACGATCCAACAATCTTCGATGTCATCTCGTCTTGAAGAGATTGTATTGGCAATCCAACGAATATTTTCTGCTTTGTCAAAAAAACGATATTCGACAGTAACTGTTTCTTGCGCGAAGATTTGCTCGAAAGCTGGCATAATCAATTTATCTAAATCTTCTGGCATTATCCGCGAATACCAAAGCTGAGGATCGCTCATCAATTCCTCGGCAGTGTAACCAAAGATTTGTTTTGAAGCAGTTGAATAATAATCGTATTCGATAGTGAGATCGGCATAGAGGCGAAAACTAGAAATTGCAGCGTTAGCATGATTGAGAATATCGCTGAGTTTGCTTTGCGAATTAGCTAAAGCAAGTTCGAGTTGTTGGCGATTGCGCTTCGCGCAGGCTTCGCGATCGGGAGTCGAAGCAGATTCTGCTGTCGATAGATTGAGATTATCGCACTCGATCCGAAATTGCCAGAGATAGCCTCGTTCGTTAGCGTCGAGATCGAGAAATTCTCGATCGCACTCGATAACTATTCCATTTTCTAGCAAACAATTTTTTCCTTTGACTTCTTCAGCAGGATTATTATTTTCGTACATCCACTGATTTGATTCGACAAAAAAAGGAGAGATCGCTTTTGCTAGTGCGCTAAAATTTTGTCCGACTAATTGTTTGGGTGTCACATCTAAATTAAACAACCGACAACATTCTGGATTGATATAGAGAATCTGTCTATTTTTGTCCTCAACAATAACCGCCGCCGAGATATTATCTAGAACAGTTTTTAAAAGAGAATTTTCCTGGTGCAGTTGTGAAAAAGCTTGTTGTGCTTGCGCTTCGATTTCGAGATGGCGACGTTCTAAAAATTTAATCTTCTGGCGTTGCAGTTGGGCAAACTGTTGGGGAAATAACTGAATCGCCTGAATGGTTTCGTAAAGCATATGCGGTTTGAGTACCGATAATAAGGCAGTACGATCGACAATTCCTAATATTTCCCCCGTTTCCTCAATTACTGCTAGGGATTGTTTCTGATACAAGCGCATTTTGTGATGCACTGTTAAGAGTGAATCTTCTCGATGCAAACAAGATAAAGATTGGATAGATGCATTGGTGCGATCGTCCGCATTTTTATTTAAGTACTGACAAAGTAGATCGCCAGAAGTGAAAATTCTCTCAAACTTATTTTTCCCTTCACTTGTCTCGATGACAAGGTAGTCAGAATTTTGCTCTAACATTAATTTAGCTCTTGCGATCGCATTGCCTATGTTGGCATCTGCACGAACGATCTCAGTTGTCATTACCTCCCCTGCGGTTTTCCAATTCAATAAATTAGTCGGTTGAATTATCTCAAACAAAGACAAAGCACTCAGTAAACCGATGGAATTGGTATCGGGATCGATCGCAACTAATTCTTGCAGACGATAATGTTGAAATAAACGCAGGACAAAATTAAAATTTGAAAGTTCCGATGAAGGAACGGCGATCGCGTCAGTTTTCATCAGATCGGCAGCTTTTAATCGACTCAGATCGGTTTCGTTAGCGATCGCCTTGACAATCTCTTTTGTAGTCAATACGCCTCGCAAACGATCTTTTTCGACAACCAAAAGACAACTAACTTGCACCTCGGTTTTTGACGATGCATTAATCGTTTGAGACAAAAGTTCGACTGCATCATTTAAAGTTGTTTCTGGCGCGATCGTTAAAGGTTGGCGATCGATCGCCGCTTCTAAATTTAAATTGTCAGGCATAGCTAGGAATGGTTAGGGAACAAGTAACAAGTAGCGATCGACTACGAACAAGGCAAAATAACAGTAAATTTAGTACCCATTTCGACAATGCTATCTACGTAAATTTGACCGCCTTGCAAATCGACTAATTGCTTGACAAACCATAGTCCCAATCCCGTTCCTTGAATTCTATTCACATTAGATGCTCTGTTAAACTGCTCGAATATTGCGGCTTGTTCTTCTACGGGAATACCAATGCCTCGATCTTTAATTTCAATCGAAATTTGCTTATTTTCGCTAACAACTTTTAAGTCAATTTTGCCACCATTGGGAGAATATTTAATGGCATTGCTCAAGAGATTTAGTAAGATATGACGCAGCAAGTTTTCATCTAATTTTACTTGCGAACTTTGACCTTGAAAGTGAAAATTAAATTGATGTTTTTGAGCAAATACCGATTGTAATTCTTCCAATAAAGAACGGCAAACTTTTTCGAGATCGATTAAAGTTGGTACTATTTGTAGCGTTCCCGATTCTGTTTGACAAAGAGTTAAAACTCCATCGAGTAATTGATTAATATTAGAAACAGCTCGATTGATTTGTTGAAAATATTTCTTTTGTTGTTGTTCGTCTGCTTGTAAATGATAGTGATTGAGTAAATCTGAGGAGACTTGAATATTAGTTAGAGGTAGCCGCAGATCGTGAAATGCCATTGATAGATAAGTTGAGGTTTTTTCTTTGACGGCTTCTGCTGCTATTAATGATTGTTTGATGGCGATCGCTTCTCGATGTTTGCCTAGTGCCATCTTGATCGTGGCGTGTAAATCTCTGTCTTGAAACGGTTTAATTAAATAACCGTAAGAACCAGTTTCTTCTGCTCTTTGAATTGTATTGTCGTCCGCATAAGCAGTAGTATAAATAATCGGAAGATCTAATTGTTTGTAAATTTGGGCAGCGGTTTCTATTCCGTCAATATCTCCTTTAATTGCAATGTCCATTAAAATCAAATTTGGATGTAAAGAAATTGCGTTTTGAATCGCCCTATTGCCACTAGATGCGATGTCAACTATTTCATACCCCAATTTTTCTAATTTGCGAGCTAAATTCTTAGCAATTAACAGCTCATCTTCAACAATCAGTATTTTGATTGCATTCATAATCGATCTTAAGAATCATAAATTGGGTTATCTACAATGACAAGATAAACTCTCCCTAATTTAACTTTAGAAATCCAAATTGCCTACGTAGCGATCGAGCTTACTTAAGTTAAAATTCGTAAGTAGCAAAAAAAGGATTAAAAATTAGCTCCTCTTTTTAAGACTTGTTCGACAAACTGTTCCATTCTTTGAAAGTGTGTTCCTTGCCAATAGATTTGTTGGCAATCCGAACAGCAATAATATGTATCTATACATCTTTTGGTTTCAAGGGGGAGGCGATCGACGATCGATTGCTTATCTACACTAATTAAAGTGCCGTTGCAGCGAATACATCGATGAAATGGTTGGACGCGATCGACAAGTTGAAAACGTTGCAAAACTTCAACAATTTGACGTTCTGGTTTAGTCGAACGAACGTAATAACCATAAGTAACTAAACTTCGCATCAGTACGCCGCGATCGCGCGTCAGTACTATTCGGTTTTCATTAGCCGAAATTTTCGCTATTTCTGGATCTTCGTAATCGTTGCGATAGAGTGTATCAAAACCGAGCATTCTTAAAGATGAAGCTAATTTGCCCAAATGTACATCTAAGATAAAGATGGGAACTTCAGGAATTGGCGGTTGTAGTTGAATAATCGGAGCGATATTCGTAGCGGCAGAAATGGGATAGACGTTAACGCGATCGCCATCGCAAATTTTATAAGCAAAATCGACAGCCTTGTCATTAACTAAAATACAATAAACTTCGGGATGGGGAATACCTAAAGCTTCGATCGTATCTTTAATCGATGGACGTTCTTTAAACTGATGAGTAAAACCAAAAAACGGTGAGTGAGAGTTAGCCCGCTTTTTTAAAGGCGGGTAGTCGAACGAACTTAGGGGATTTATCCCCGACCATCCCTTATTTGTTTTTCTGGTTTTCAATATACTTTTTAATTGTTTCTGTTGAAGCATTGCCAGTTGTGGCGCAAAAATAACTTGGAGTCCACAAAGTTGGAATTTTGAGTAAATGAGGAAATTCTTTTCTTAGATGGTGCGAGGCTCTGCCTTTAATTCTCTTCATTATTACGCTAGGAGCATCGACAGGATCGCAATTTAGAAATAAATGCACATGATCGGGCATTATCTCCAAAGCAATCAATCGCCAATTATGTTCTGTGCAAAGCTCAAAAATTATTGCTTGCAATCTATGTGCTACATCGCCTACTAACACAGCCTTTCTGCGCTTGGGACAAAAGACAAAGTGATAGTTTAGCAGTGTAACCGAGTGTGGATTAACTCGATATTTTTCAGATTCTTTTTTCATTTGCTTGTAGTTTGTTTATTTGTAATGTATAATATAGTGTATTAAACTACAAATAACAGTACTTTGACACCCCTAATATGTATGGATGCACTCAAATTTTAATTACCCCTGATGAACCAACAAAGGCAATCCTTGAGTTTATTTGTTCCGAATCTAATCACTTAACTAATTGTGCTATTTACTACGCAAGACAATTATGGTTCAAAGCTGGAAAGTCGATCGGCAAATACGATCTTGATAACGAACTTAAAAGTAATTTACACTTTAAAGCTCTAAGATATGCTGTAGCTCAACAATGCGTTCGTTCTGTTTATGAGTCTTTTGCTAGTTATAGACAACTATTGCAACTTTTTAAAAAAGGACAATTAGCCAACAAACCTAGATTGCCTAACTATAGAAAGAAAGGCGGATTTGCCCTAGTTTCTTATCCTGCCAGATGGCTAAAATTAAAAGATAATCAAATAGTTTTTTCTCTTGGAAATAAAGTTAAAGCTTGGTTCGGAATAGAAAGTTTTACGTTACCAATGCCTAGCAACTTAAAGTTTTCTGATTTAAAAGAAGTTAGAATATTACCAAGAAATAACTGCTTTTATGCTGAATTTGTTTATCAACTTCAAGTTGTAAAACCGAAACTAAATCCTCAGTTTGCTATATCTATAGACCCTGGACTAAATAACTGGTTAACTTGCGTCTCTAACATTGGCAAATCTTTTATTTTGAATGGAAGAAAAGTTAAAAGCCAGAACCAGTATTACAACAAAAAGATAGCTAACTTGAAAAAAGGCAAGCCTCAAGGTTTTTGGAATGAAGAATTAGCGACGGTAACAGAAAAGCGTAACCGTCAAATGCGCGATAATATAAATAAAGCCGCCCGATTTTTAATTAATTGGTGTTTAAGGAATCGAGTTGGAACTGTTATTTTTGGTTGGAATCAACGCAACAAAGATAGTATCAATATTGGAAAAAAGAATAATCAAGAATTCGTTCAAATTCCTACGGCAAGATTAAAGTGTAGGATTGCTCAACTCTGCGAACAGTATGGAATTCGCTTTGTAGAACAAGAAGAAAGTTATACAAGTAAAGCTTCTTTCTTAAGCAATGATTTGCTACCTATTTTCGGTGCAAAACCCGAAGGGTGGGAATCATCAGGAAAACGAGGAGCTAAGGTTAAAGGAAAATTAAATAACCTTGGTCGGGGGGGTTACATCTGCCCAAAAGGTTGGGTTAATTCTGACTGCAATGGCAGTGCTAATATTATGCGAAAGGCAGCAACACAGCTAGGTCTAGACTTAGCCGAGGTTGTTAGGGGATGCTTGACTGTCCCAAAGCGATACGATCTATTTTCTCTAAATAAATCTTATCGTAAAAGATGTGAAGAAGCGAGTCTTTAGACCGCTTCGTAACCACCTTTTAGAATCCACGTTTTTCAAAACGTGGAGAAGTCAATAATTCCTCTTTTCTGAGATGGTAAAAAGTGATTTAGTTCGGCTTGAAAACAAAAAATAGCTTCTGGCACGAGCAAAAATTAAAAGATGTTGATTTAATCATGCAAGATTCGGTAGAGACGCGAAATTGCTCCCGTAGGGAGAGCTTCGCTTTCGCGTCTCTACATTATTTTCGCACTTTAAACAAAAGTGCAATCGCGCTAAATAAATCTTGCGACTGAAACGGTTTGCTCAAAAAATCTTGAAAACCAGATGCCAAAGCTTTTTCTCTATCTTCATTTTTGGCATAAGCAGTTAGGGCGATCGCGGGAATATTTGCATTAGGGTTTGAATCCATTTGTCTAATCTGTTGCAGCAGCATAAACCCATCGAGATCTGACATGCCAATATCGCTAATTAATAAATCGAATCGCTCTTTCTCGATCGCTTGTAGCGCTTCTGTTGCCGATTCCACAGCCACAACGATCGCGCCTTCTTGCTGGAGAATAAAAGTTAGTAATTCTAAAGAGTCTGTTTCGTCATCTACTGCTAGGATACGAATGTCTTGTAAACTTGGCTTTGAGTCGATTTCAATTTGATTTGGTTCGAACGCTCGATCGGCACAAGCAAGGGGCAAACTTACCGTAAAAGTAGCCCCCCCTCTTTCACCAGGGCTATCTACTCGAATAATCCCGCCGTGAGATTCTACTAATTGTCGCACGATCGCCAAACCCAAACCCAAACCCCCAAATTTGCGGGTAGTAGAAGCATCTTGTTGTCTGAATGCTTCAAAGAGATGGGGCAAAAAATCGGAACTGATACCGCTTCCCGTATCGCTGACTTGTATTTGAGCATAGCGATCGACTTGTGTCAATCTTACCGTCACTCCACCACCAGATGGAGTAAACTTAATTGCATTTGAAAGTAAATTCCAAAATACTTGTTGCAATCTGCCCGCATCCCCGATAATATTACCAACACTGGCATCTAATACTTGTTCGATCTCAATTGTTTTAGCTTGAGCCGCCAAACGCACCGTTTCGATCGCCGCAGTAATAACAGGAATGAGTCGAACCAATTCTTCTTTAAGCGTTAGCTTACCGCGCAAAATGCGAGACATATCTAACAAATCGTCGATTAGCTGAACTTGTTGTTGGGCGTTGCGCTCGATCGCCTCGATCGCCTTAGCCGTGGTTTGCTCGTCTAACTGATATTTTCGCAACATTTGTGTCCAGCCGAGAATTGGATTGAGTGGCGTTCGCAATTCGTGGGAGAGAATGGCTAAAAATTCGTCTTTAACTCGGTTTGCTCGAACTAATTCTTCTTTCTGCTGACGTAATTTTACGTACGATTGCTTGCGATCGGTAATATCTCTGGAAATGCCAATAACTCCGATAACATTGCCCTGTTCGTCCAACCAAGGATATTTTGAAGAAAGAAGCGATCGCAGCTCACCTTGTTTGGGTACTTCCTCTTCGTAAGTAATCATTTCTTTTGTTTCAATTATTTGAAGATCTGTTTGTCTAATGCTGCGAGCTATTTCAGGAGGAAACAAACTAGTATCATCTCGATCGATTACTTTTTCTACAGAAGTATTCAGCCAATTAGCAGCGGTTTTATTAGCAACAACATAGCGTCCTTGTAAATCTTTGACAAAAATAACATCTTTAGTACCGTCGATAACTGCTCTAAGAATATTATTCATTTGCGCCAAACGTGCTTCAGATTGTTTGCGATCGGTAATTTCCTGTACCGTAACGTTGAATCCTAGCACTTGTCCATTTTTTTGAGTGAGCGGGCATAAACTCACTAACCAATCTCGCTCTATTCCAGGTTGAGAGCGGTTTGTACCCTTAATTTCCAGATTGAAAATCGGTTTGCCCGAATCAATAACTTGCTGATAGAGTGGTTCTAGTAAATTTGCCATTTCAGGCAATATTTCGCGCAGGGTATGCCCGATATGCTCTTCAACAGATAAACCATTAATCTCGGCGAGATGCTCGTTGATACGGACAAAGCGTAAATCGGTATCGATAAAACAGAGTCCGATCGGCGCGGTAGCATAAATACTTTCAATTTCCGCCAATTGACTCCGAGCAATAGCCGACGATCGCTTCAATTCCACCGTTCTTTTTTCTACTTTTCTCTCTAGGCGATCGCGTGCTGTTTGTAAATTTGATTCGCTTTCCTGACGACGATTAATTTCTTGCTTGAGACTGATAGTTCGCTCTTCGACTTGCTGTTGCAGTATTTTAATGATGTTTGCCATTTCCAAAGGATCGAAAACTCGAAATAAATCACTTTGGGTGACAATTCCAACTAATTCCCCTGCTTCTCCCACCACCAATAGCCGCCGCACGCGCAGACGCTGCATTTCTTGATGCACCTGCCAGAGAGAATCAAATGGTTTTAGGCAAAATAAAGGCGCACTCATCACTTCTTTGGCTAGGGTGGTTACCAAATTTAAATTAATAAATTGAAACTGAACGATATCTCGCTCGGTAACGATTCCCACGGGCAAATTATTTTCCAAGATCGCCACGCAACTAATCCGATGCTCTGCCATCAATCGAGCTAATTGTAAAATCGAAGTATTAGGTGGAGCGTGAAGTACCGATCGCGCCATCACTTCTTCTACTCGTCGCAATTTCAGAAAATTGGCAGGTTGCAGCGCTTGACGAATGCTATGAAGAGTAATCAGTCCGAGCAATTGCCCGCCGTTTTCTACTACAGGTAAATGACGAATTTGATGTTTTTGTAGTTTCGATAGTGCCGAATCTATCGTTTGTTCTCGATCGCGATCGAGGGTAACTAGCTGTTCGCTCATTACCTCAAACACTTTAACTTTTGAGAGATTTACGGATGCCGAGGTAAGACGGACGATATCCCGCTCCGTCAAAATTCCAACCAGTAGATTATTTTTTACAACTAAAATACAGCTTCGATCTCTGTGTGGAGTTATTTGCTGCCTATCTTCTGAATCGATTTGACAGCTTTGGGTTGTACCCATGAGTGCGATCGCCTCAAGTACCGAAAGATCGTATGACACCGTTAAGGGATTGCGATCGATGCACTGCTCTAATTCCAAAGTTTCGATCGGCAACAAGCGTGTATATTGATTCTCTATCTTTTCTTCCCCAGGCATAAACAAATTACTCACAAATTGAATTTGAAAAGCTGAAAAGATGATGTCTGAAAAGATGCTGCGATCGAATGCGGATAAGCTAGTCTAGAAGCCAAAATATAACTCTAGTCAATATACTACTATTGGCAGGTCATTAATTCCATCTATAGATAGAGGTATAAAAATAGGGAATAGGGATTAGGGGATAGGGATTAGGGGCTAGGGATTAGGGGCTAGGGATTAGGGGATAGGGATTAGGGGCTAGGGATTAGGGGCTAGGGATTAGGGATTAGGGATTAGGGATTAGGGGCTAGGGATTAGGGATTAGGGATTAGGGGCTAGGGATTAGGGATTAGGGATTAGGGGCGAAGTATTTACTACTTACTACTTGCTACTTGCTACTTATCCCTATCTCCTTCTTTAGTCAATCCCAAATGCACGATTCCATCTCCTTGATTGACTAAAGGATTTTGAGTGTGACTGATGACGATACCGTCAAAATTGGCGCGAACGATTGTATTGTTGTCCCCAAAAGCATCGGAAATAATACCTAATGGTTGCCTTTTGCGAACGCGATCGCCCAAAGCTACTTCAATTCTCAAAATACCGCCATGGGTAGCTCTAATCCACTTACTTTCTTTAACTTCAGTTGGCGCGATCGGATTCCAAATCGAAGAACATTTATACATACCTAAATAATCCATAACGCGAAGAATTCCTTCTACACCGATTCTGATTGATTCGCCATCAAATCTTAACGCTTCGCCAGCTTCGTAAAGCAAGACGGGAATGCCCAAATTAGCAGCCGCTTGACGCAAAGAACCGTCGCGAGTACTAGAATGCATGACGATCGGCGCACCAAAGGCTTTAGCAAAGCTATAAGTTTCTAAATCTTCCAAATTAGCGCGAATTTGAGGTAGATTGATGCGATGGTCGGAAGCGGTATGCAAGTCAATACCGTGAGTACTATGACTGACGATTTCTCGGATAAATAAATGTGCCAATCTTGCCGCAAGAGAACCAGTTGCCGAACCAGGAAAACAGCGATTTAAATCTCGGCGATCGGGGAGGTAGCGCGTTTGTTCGATAAAACCGAAAACATTGACGATCGGTACTGCAATTACCGACCCTTGCAAGGTTTTTGGGTCGATCTTACTGAGAACTTGACGAATAATTTCCACCCCATTAATTTCATCGCCATGAATCGCTGCACTCAACCACAATCTAGGCCCTGGGATTACTCCATTAATGACGGTTACGGGCAGAGAAAGCAGCGTTTGCGTGGGAAGAAAACCGACTGGTATTTCTAAACGTTGACGAGTACCTGTTGCAAGTAGTGCCTTACAAACCAATTCGTCGATCGCCTTCTCAGCAAGATCGATATGCTCTTTTGCCAATTAACAATCTCCAACGTTGTATCTTTTATTATTTAATCATTCCCATTTTTTAATTTTTAATAATCTCTTAATAATACATTAATTGTTCATCGGGAAACGGGCAAGGGGCATCGGGGAGGTGCGGATACGTCCGTTACCGAGGCGGCAAAATCTGAGGTTTCCGAGGCGGCGATCGGCGGAGGTTTCCTCAGATTTGTTTAGCCGCCGTTCAGATTTGTCTTGCCGCCGTTCCGAATTGCATTGCGCCGTCATCGGGCAA
>JBOFLQ010000003.1:0-4304 GCA_051657945.1 Xenococcaceae cyanobacterium
CTGTTTTCATCAAATTTTCTTGGCAAATTTTTTATGTAAAGATTTTTCAATTCTATTTGCTATTTAACTTCTTATTCATATTCGGGAACAAAGCGTCGTCCCTGTTACCGAATAAAAGCCAAGAATCTAATATTTAATTTGCAAAGTTACAGTAGCTTGTACTGTTTGTTCGCCACCAATAACTGGCGTAGTATCTGCTATTTTAAGGTTTCCTGCATTTCCTTGCGCGGCGCGCATTAGTAGGGGTTGAGGCAAGTTAGCTTCGTTAATTTTAACACTTACTGTTTCTTTAGCAGTAAGATTAAGCGTTTTTAAGACTGCTTCTGCTTGTTGTTGTGCATTCAGAGTTGCTTTACTTAGAGCCTGTTTTTGAGCGCTGGCGATCGCTTCTTCTGCGGCAGTAAAACTGAGATTATCTATCCGAGTTGCTCCTGCTTTAACTGCTTCGTCTAAAAGATTGCCAATTTTATCTGTTTGAATTCGAAAGCTAATAATATTAGTAGCGACATAACCGATAAATTTGCGTTCGTTATTGCTGTAGTCGTAGTTAGGTTGCAAGCTAATACCTGTAGTTTGTAGTCTTTCCACCTGACGCGATTTCAATAAATTTACAACTGCTGTGGTTTTACTAGCTACTTGTTGTTGCAATTGGCTAGCATTTTTGTCTTGCATTTCTACACCCAACTGAACTTCGGTTAGCGTGGTGGGAATCATTTCCATCCCTTGTCCTGTCACCGTCAGCGTTTGCAAAATAGTTTCTTCTGCTAGTACGGGTTGAATTAAACTAAGACTGAGAATGCCCGTGGCGATCGCTAAAGTTTTAAAAAATTGATTGGGTAATTGAAATTTGTTGAGTTCGATCGAGTTAGAAGCGCGATTTTCAGTTTTAATTTTTAACATAATAAAAATTAGAAGACATTAATATCCGATCGATAATAATCCAAGCAACTATTTTTGTCTCCTATAAAACATTAAAGATAAATTTCATGCAAAACAAATATAGGGACGTTCCATGGAACGTCCCTATATTAGACCGTCAATTTTTTGATTCTAAATTAATCGATCGTTTCAAAAGACTTGACTTCTAAAACAGGCCCAATCATTGCTAAAGTCATAACGTCATCGCGAACTTGACCTTTAACCTTAACATTACCAGAAGATTTACATAATTCGTCTGGAGCATCCTTAAGTTCGTAAGTCATTCCTTCGTCACTAACTAGCGCCCAAACGCCAGTACCAATATCTTGTCTTTGAACTGTACCTGTAATTGTGATGGTCACGATCGAAAAGGGGTTAGGGGTTAGGGGTTAGGGGTTAGGGGTTAGGGGTTAGGGGTTAGGGGTTAGGGGTTAGGCAAAAGTAATTACCCCATTGCCCATTGCCCGTTGCCCGTTGCCTGTTCCCTATTCCCTATTCCCTATTCAACACTTATTTCTTAGTTGCTAGTTTAACTAATCCAAGACACAGAAGAGCGTTAACAATTAAAAATCCAGAAGCGATCGCGCCCGATCCCAAACCCCAGACGGCAGGTGCAAACCAAGCGCTGAAAACTAAGCAAGAAGCAATGCCGATCGTTGCACCGATCGCAAATTTTTTCCAAGTTTTGTTTCCAGATAACAAAGCAAAGAAACAGAAGGGAATCAAAACGCTAGCAAAAATTGGATTCAAACTAGTGCCACCCGTTACTGCGTTGCCTAATTCGGGAATCGAACTACCCATGACGCGGAAAGGCCATTGGGGCAAATCAAAAATATACAAACCGCGCAGGAAGAATAAGCCAGAACTACCCGCAACCAGCCCTAAGTTTAAGCCTAAACTCATGGGGAAGTAAACGCGTAAAAACCAGGCTAGTAAATAAGAACCTAGCACCATAGCGAGTTTGGGTAACAGTGCAACTGCACCGCCGTCAATCCAAAAACGAGGATTGAGATAGCCGTTATCGCGTAACCAGCGGAAGAAGTCGCGAAAGGTAATCTGTCCTTTGACGGCTAATTTTACGGATGCTGCTGCGTCGAGATGACCGGCACCGTAGTGATTGAGGGGATCTTCTTTAACTTTACGTGCCGATTGCAGCAAGATTTGTCGAACTCGATCGGGTTCGGATATGCCAGATGCTTCAATTAAAGCAGCAACACCGGCAACGTGGGGTGCTGCCATACTAGTTCCTTGAAATTCGAGAAAAGCTGATTCGCCCGTTCTAGGATCGATCGTATTCTGCAAGATTTTGCCAGTATTACTACCGCCAGGGGCGGCAATATCCACTCCCGCACCAAAGTTGGAGTAGGGGGCTTTTTCTCCTGCTGCACCGGTCGCCGCAACGCTAATAACGTGAGGATAGCGGGCGGGGTAAGCTGAAGCATTTTGGTTGGAATTTCCTGCCGCAGCGATAATGACAACTCCTTTTTTATGGGCGTAGTCGATCGCTTCCTTCATCAGATTGCTTTCGCCGCCGCCGCCGAGACTCATGTTAATGATATTCGCACCGCGATCGGCTGCAAATTTAATTCCTTCAGCGATATCGGCGATCGTGCCACCACCGCTAGCAGCTAGTACTTTAATGGGCATTAATTTGGCTTCGTAAGCAATACCAGCCACGCCGTAACCGTTGTTGGTAGATTGGGCGATCGTACCAGCGACGTGAGTACCGTGTCCTTGGTCATCTGAAGCATCGACGCGATCGTTGACGAAATCGTAACCTTCAACAAAGTTGGTCGCTTTTAAGTCGGGAACTTTACTAATACCTGTATCGATAACGGCGACTGTAATGCCGCCTCCTTTAGTTTCGTCCCAAGCTTGTTCGACGTTAATGCTACGAAAGTTCCATTGTTTGCTGTATTCGGGGTCATCGGGAATATCGAACGCACTGTACTGATAATTGGGTTCGATATACTCGGTATCTTTGTTGAGTGGCGAATGTTTTAAAGCATTTAGTAGTTTAGAGTCGCCTTCAATGATATAAACGCGATCGTCAATAGAAAATAGACTATTGAGAGTTGCTTCTTTGTGATATTTTTGAGCGATCGCAAGCAATTCTTGAGTAATTTCTGCTGTTGAAATTTCTTCCCTAAAATCGATAACGATCGAATCAAATTTACCCTGACCTGCTAAACCCTTAAAATTAAATAGGGCAAAGCACAAACCTATAACAACTAAACTAATTAATAAAAACTTTTTCATTGCCATCTACCCGCGTACATAATCGCCAGCATACTCTTAAAGATAGCTTATCTTTACATTGAATAATTTTTTTTGTAGTTTCTTTAATTAATCCCTATTTTTTAGTTATCAAAACTTTAAAAATAACTGACGGATGATACAGCGCTAAAGGGGATTTTAATAGATGAGTTACTTTGACGATCAGAGCATGTAAACTTGTCACCGAGGCAGCTTTTTCTATTAATCGATCGCTATATTTATCTAGCCAACGACTCAGCCAATTAGAGGGGATTTTTCCCGTAATTTGAGAAAATCGCGAGTCTTGCGTAACTGCTACATTCCAAGGGAAAAAAATCGTTTTTGCTAATTTTTTTTGAAAGCGTTTGACTTTTAAATTATTTTTCGAAGACTCTTTCAACCAACTTTGTAAAGTTTTCGCACCTAAAGCACTGACAGTCATTCCTTGTCCGTAAACTGGACACAAAGCACAAACCGCATCACCTAAAGCGATAAATCCATCTGGCAGATCGATTTTCTCGTAATGCCTAAATCGGTTAGCTGTCGATCGATGGGCAATGATTGGCGATTTGGGTTCGGCATTGAGAATTGCTCGATAAAACTTTGAATCTGGCAAAGTTCGAGCAAATTCAAGAAAACCAGCATCATCCGTAGGCGGAAAATCTTTTTCGTAACCACCTAGCGTAGCAATCCATTCTCCTTCTTCAATTTTCGCTAAATATCCCAATCGTTTTCGATCTGGTGGCGACTGAGAAATCAACATTACCTTCCATTTTTCTGAATAGTCTTTTGGTTCTTTATAGCGGCGCGTTGCGTATCCTAAAAAAGGATTGACTACTGTTTCTGGTGGCGGGATAAAACCAAGTTCCTTTAGCCAATTTGGGGCGCAAGAACCACGTCCGCTTGCATCTACTGTTAAAGTTGCAGATAAAATTTCTTCTTCAACACGATCGCTCGAACGAAGACGAACGCCTGTAATCGTCTTTTTTGAAATGAACTACTCCAATTCGCTACGCTGAAATTGGAGTTTCTGTCGCTTCACTGAGGAAAGTTGCCGCATCGATCCGCAGTGCTTTCGCTCCTTGGTTGATACGGTAGAGCTTCCCTCTCCACGATTAAGGACGTTAGTT
>JBOFLQ010000004.1:0-4729 GCA_051657945.1 Xenococcaceae cyanobacterium
GGGGAAGCTTTTGGTTTTAATGCCCGTCAAGTCAAAGTTACTAAAGAACTAGTCGATCGACTAGACGAAGCGCCATTACCTGCCATTATTCACTGGAAAGGCTGTCATTGGGTCGTTTTATACGGACAAAAAAAAGACAAATATGTCATTGCCGATCCTGCTGTTGGCGTTCGCTACCTGTCACGTCCTGAATTAGACGAAGGCTGGAGTAATGGTGTTATGTTATTGCTTCAGCCCGATCGCGCAGCCTTTACGGAGTGCAATCGCGCGCGTTTCGATCGGCAACCCGATGAAGAGCGATCGCAAGGATTTAGTCGTTTTTTTGGGCGAATTTTACCTTATCGTCAGGTTTTAATTAGAGCGATCGCTCTAAATTTACTAGTCGGACTTTTATCGTTAGCATCGCCTTTTCTGGTGCAAATTCTTACCGATGACGTATTGGTAAGACGCGATCGTCAATTACTTACTACTGTGGCAATTGGCGTAATTGCTATCAATTTTTTTAGTAACTTCTGTCAATTAATTCAGTCCAAAATAATTGCCCATTTTGCCCAACGGATTAAATTAGAATTAGTCCTTGAATTCGGCAGACAAATTCTGCGTTTGCCTCTCAACTACTATCAAACGCGTCGTAGTGGTGAAGTTGTCAGTCGTCTACAAGATATTGAGGAAATCAATCAACTAATTTCGCAGGTGGCGATCGCTCTACCCAGTCAAACCTTTATTGGTTTAATTTCCCTGGGGTTGATGCTATTTTACAGCATTCGTTTAACTGCTGTAGCTGTAGCAATAACTTTACTGATGACTCTGCCAATAGTGTTATCGATACCTATTTTGAAACAAAAAACTCGTAGCCTTTTGGTTAACGATGCTGAAAACCAAGGTTTTCTCGTCGAAACCTTTAAAGGTGCGATTACTTTAAAAACAAGCAACGCCGCACCTCAAGCTTGGGAAGAATTGCAAAGTCGTTTCGGTCGTTTAGCTAATCTTACCTTCCGTACGATCGAGATTAACATTAATAACAATTTTATTGCTCGATTAATCTCTGGAATTGGTACGGTTGTCGTACTTTGGTTTGGTAGCAGTTTAGTTATCGATCGCCAATTATCGATCGGTCAATTGTTGGCATTTAACAGCATGAATGGCAACTTTATCGCCCTAATCGGTTATTTAATTAATTTTATCGATCGCTTTACCTTTGCTCAAACGGCGATCGAGCGTATTAACGAAGTAATTGAAACGACTCCAGAAAATGACGATGATAATAAACCGTGGTTGGAAATTCCAGTAAATGTCGATTTAGTTTGCACCAAACTTAACTATTATTATCCAGGACGATTGGAATTATTTGAAGATTTTTCGATCGCTATTCCTGGGGGCAAAGTTACCGCTTTAATCGGTCAATCTGGATGTGGAAAAAGCACTCTAGCAAAACTGATTGCGGGGTTAGATCGATTGCGATCGGGAAGCATTAATTTTGGTAGTTACGCCCAACGCGACATCTCTCTAGAATGTTTGCGCCAACAAGTAGTACTAGTTCCCCAAGAAGCTCATTTTTGGAGTCGTTCGATTTTAGATAACTTCCGTTTTAGCCATCCATTTCTTTCTTTTGAAGAAATCGTCAGTGCCTGTAAAATTGTTGGTGCAGATGAATTTATCAAACAATTGCCCGATGGCTATCAAACTATTTTGGGTGAATTTGGAGCGAATATTTCTGGAGGACAAAGACAAAGATTGGCGATAGCAAGAGCGATCGCTACCGATCCACCCATACTAATTTTAGACGAATCTACAGGCGCTCTCGATCCCATCAGCGAAACACAACTATTGGATAAACTATTGCGATCGCGTCAGGGTAAAACAACTATTCTCATCACCCATCGTTCCCGCGTCATTAGTCGAGCAGATTGGATTATTCTTTTAGATAAAGGTAAACTTCAACAACAAGGATCTCTATCCGAATTGCGATCGCTTCCTGGCGCACATAGAGACTTTTTAAGCGGTAGTTAACTTAATTTGGTCGATCTTCGGACGGCATTATCGTTTTGAAAAGAAAAGTTAATAATGTCTCTTGTCGATCGATAATTTCGACTCTACCTTTCATTCCAGCTTGAATTCGACACTTAGGTTCATTTTTTTGCAGCTCGCTTTTTTTCGGTTGAATTGTTACTTCGTAAGCTCGATCTGGTACGAAAGCATTTGCTTGTTGTTGCGGTTTGGAGATCTTTGGTGCGATTGCACTAACCGTTCCTTCAAGAGTAACGTAGTCGGAATTAGGACAAGCAGAAATCTTAAGTTTTGCGCTTTGACCGATTTTTATTCGATCGATATCGCGATCGCCAACAAAAGTTTTAACTACCAGAGGAGACTCGGAAGAAACAATCTCAGCGACGATCTCACCAGCTTTGACAAATTGTTGTTTGTTGGTGAGATTGAGCTGTCGAACAATCCCTGAAAGTGGAGCGCGAACAATTGTTTTGTTTTGGTTGGCTTCTAGTTTTTGGAGTTCATCTACATAAATACCGATTTGCACTCTAATAGAATTTTTTTTCTCTTCTAGAGCTTCTTTTTCGCGCTCTAATGTATCTTTAATTCCTTGTCTTTGTTCTGTTTCTGGAACAATCTGTTTGTTTAAGCTGTTTGAGTTATCACTTGCCCAATTGAGAGCGACTTGCGATCTTTGGCCGTGCTTAAATTCGCTCAATAACTTTAGTTTCGATCGAGCTGCTGTTAAAGCAGATTCTTTTTGTTCGAGTTGTAATTGAGAAATTGCGCCTTTAAGCTCTAATTGCCGATATCTATTTAACTCCTCCTGGACTAATTTAATTTCTTCTGTTGTTTTTTCTAATTCTGCTTGAATCGACACTTGTTTTTCTCGCTCTTTTAGTCGATTGATGTTTACATTAGCTTCGCTAGAGGCAGAGATTCTTGCTATAATTCTTTGCTGCTCCGCAATTTGCCAATTGAGATCGAGAATGTGGTTGTTAATAAGATTGAGTTGTTCGAAAGAGCGTTTTCTATTTTTTTGCAGTTGGCGCTTTTGAGCTTGAAGCTGAGAATCATCGAGCGTAGCGATAATTTCTCCAGCTTTTATTACTTGATTCTCACTAACCTCGATCGTGCGAACCTGTTTCTCTATTGCTGCCGTTACGGGATGCAGTGTACCATTCGCATTAATTATGGCTGGAGCTTTAACTATAATTTTATCTTTAGAAAAGCTAGCAAGAGTAGCCATTAAACCCAGAATCACAAGTAAGACAGATCCGCCGATATTGGTGCGACGATTAAAACGAGGTATATAATCCTCTAGTTCGACATTAAAAAAAACATTCGAGCTAGTTTGAGCGATCGATCTTGGTTCGCCAGAGGCAGCAATTTTGCTTGCCACCATGGAAGTATTTTTTGCATCAAGAGGAGGCGAAGCTGTTGAGGACAATTTACTAGATAGTCCTGGTGCAAGTTGTAAATATCCCTTGTCTAAAAATCGAATCGCTTGAGCTAATTCTTCAGCAGTAATATTCTTGAGCAAGTAGCCGATCGCTCCCGCCTGTATAGCTTTATTGACATACTCTCGATCGTCATAACTGCTCAATACTACTGCCTTTGTCTGGGGAAAATGCTGACAAATTGTTTTTGTGGCAGTCAATCCATCAATTTCTGGCATTTCAATATCAAGAAAGGCAAGATCGGGATGTAATTCGGCGATTAGCTGTAGCGCTATTTTTCCATTCTCAGCAGTAGCAATTATTTCTATGTCCGACTCGGATTTTAGATACGAACATAGCGTTTGACGAATAAACTTATCGTCATCGGCAAGAACAATACGAATCATCTGTAAATTTTTTCATTAACGACAATTAAGTTGCTTAAATTGATGAATTTTTCGGTATTTATCTAAATACAATCAAAATATTGGATTTATTGCCAACTATAATTTTTAGTTTTGAAAACTCGCGATCGATGCATAGCTGTCCCTCAAACCATGTTAGAATTTTTTTTACCTTTAAGAAAACTATTGGAAACTATATAAAATCATGGAAGCAGCATTACTAATAGCGTCACTACCAGAAGCGTATTCTATGTTCAATCCTTTGGTAGACGTTCTTCCTCTAATTCCTCTTTTCTTTTTGTTACTTGCTTTTGTATGGCAAGCAGCAGTTGGATTTAGATAATAAAAAATAGGGCAAGGGGAATCGGGCAAGGGGCATTGGGCAATAAGGTGACTGGGTGACTAGGGGACTGAGTGACACTTGTTTCTCCTCTGCTCCTCTGCTCCCCACACCCCCCCACACTTCCCAAATCCTAACCCCTATCTTGCACTATACACTTTTTGATAGGCAGGTCGTTCGATAATACGCTGATAATATTTCTCTACGGTTGGATATTCTTTAAAATCCATTTTCAGCATCATTGGTGCGTATGCCAACATCGAACCGACAGCAACATCAGCTACCGTAAATTCATCGCCTAATAAATAAGGTTGACTTTCAAAAATTCGATCGAGCGCTGTTAGTAATTTTGGTGCTTCGCGATCGCGACTCGATTCTACAAATAAACCAGTCGCTAAAGTAGAGTTAGCAAAAGAAATCCATTGGTTAAATATGCTCTTTTGTTCGATCGAGCTTGTAATTTTCCCGTATTTTTCTGCTAGATAAAGCAGAATAGCACCCGATTCCCAGAGTTTAAAATTTCCATCCTCGATCGCGGGTACTTTTCCCATCGGGTTGAT
>JBOFLQ010000005.1:0-5339 GCA_051657945.1 Xenococcaceae cyanobacterium
GCATCTACAACAAATGCACTCAGGGGTAGATCGACAGAAATCACTAAATATTGAGCCACACTATATTGATAGTTTTCCTCACCTAGAAACACTGCTTTTTTGCCCTGAAGGATGATGCCGAGGAAAGGTTCACAGATAGAGGCAGGTAATGAAGTGGAAGCAAAAGCTTCTCGTGTAAATTCCAGCTCATTTATCTCTGTTTTATGAATACCATTTCCCTTGCTGTCGGTATGCCGAGTAACTAATGTCGCCAATTCTTGACATTGATTAGCGATCGCCGTTGGCGGCGCGGCTGGTAGAGAAGACCGACTAAAGGTCATGGATTCGTTAGCGGAGCCGCTCTGAACGAGAATCGTCATAACTACTTTTTCGATAATTCGTTGGTATAGCTTCTAGCAACAGCGAGTCGCTCTCTTTCTAGCATTGTAGCTCGTCGTCATTCAGTCGCCACACCTCAATCTGGAGGATTAGGCAATAAAGAGCGAGGTTTGTGTATTTAAAAATAACAACCTGATTCCTATCATAAAAACTTAGGTATCCAACAGTAAGAGGATAAGTTAATGACAAAAATCGCTATAGTAACTGGATCGAGCCGAGGACTTGGTAAAAGTACCGCTTTAAACCTTGCCAAAAAAGGGGTGGATGTCATCGTGACATATCACAGTAATGCTGAGGAAGCTAATAGCGTCGTCGCCCAAATTGAACAGCTTGGCGCAAAAGCCATTGCTCTACAACTAGATACTGCAAACACTAAAACCTTCGATGATTTCGTCGCACAGGTTAAGCAATCACTCCAAGAAAAATGGCAGACAGATCGTTTTGAATTTTTAGTAAATAATGCGGGAACTGGCTTACATGCGTCTTTGGCAGAGACAACAGAGGAAGAGTTCGATAGCCAAATGAATATTCATGTCAAGGGCGTTTTCTTTCTCACCCAAAAACTGCTGCCGCTGATAAATGATGGCGGACGGATTGTAAATCTTTCTACTGGTTTGACGAGGATTATCTTCCCTGGCTATGCCGCTTATGCGAGTATGAAAGGCGCGATCGAGGTTTTAACTCGTTACATGGCAAAAGAACTGGGAGCTAGACAAATTGCAGTCAATACTGTTGCTCCCGGCGCGATCGAAACTGATTTCGGTGGTGGTGCAGTGCGGGATAATCCAGAAATTAATAAACACTTTGCTTCCCAAACTGCTCTCGGTCGCGTCGGTCTTCCCGATGATATCGGTGGCGCGATCGCCTCTTTACTATCCGAAGACAACAAATGGGTGAATGCCCAAAGAATTGAAGTTTCTGGCGGTCAGTCTATTTAATTCCCACTAACTTTAATAGCTGGAAAAAATCGCAATGTTAAATATAGAAAACATCGATCGACGCAGCAAACCGATTTATGGCGAGTGCTAGAGATAGAAAATGAAACCTTCGCAAACAAAACGAAACATTTATGAAAGTTGTAGTAACAGGTTCGTTAGGAAACATCAGTAAGCCACTAACAGAAGAGTTAGTGCAAAAAGGTCATTTGGTTACGGTTGTCAGCAGCAAGGCCGAAAGACAAAAAGACATTGAAGCACTGGGCGCGATCGCCGCCATCGGCTCACTGGAAGACGTGGATTTCCTTGTGTCCACCTTTACAGGTGCTGATGCCGTGTATGTGATGGTGCCGCCAAACAACTACTTCGACCTTAACCTTGACCTGTTGGCATATTATTGCAGACTGGGCAATAACTATGCACAAGCCATCGAGCAGTCGGGCGTAAAACGTGTGGTTAATCTCAGTAGCATTGGTGCTCATTTAGATAAAGGCTCAGGTATTTTACTCGGTGCTCACAATGTAGAGAAGATTCTGAACGAACTATCATCAGACGTAGCCATTACTCATATGCGCCCCACCTCTTTCTACTACAATTTATTTGGCTATACAGATACGATAAAGACGGAGGGCTTTATCTCAGCCAACTACGGCGCAGATGACAAGGTACCGTGGGTTTCTCCAATAGATATTGCTAGCGCAATTACTGAAGAAATAGTAACACCGCTTGTAGGCAGGAAAGTACGCTATGTAGCAAGTGACGAACTTACATGCAACGAAACTGCGAGTATTTTAGGCGTAGCAATTGGTAAACCCGATCTCAAATGGATAATTAGTACCAATGAACAAATGCTAAGTGGTTTAAAAGCTGCCGGGATGAATCCACAAATTGCTGCTGGTTTAGTTGAAATGTATGCCAGTCTTCATAGCGGTTTATTAGCAGAAGATTATTACCGTAATAAACCAACGGTTATGGGCAAAGTAAAGCTGGCAGACTTTGCAAAAGAATTTGCGGCTGCTTTTTAAAAAGGTTGATTGTCTCTCTATGGGTTAGTTAAACTCATAACCCATAGAAAAATTCCTTGGTAGGTGAGTGAAGTTAGATTTCCAAGAGCAGCAAATACTCGAACTGCACAGTGAAAAAACAATGAGCCTGGGCGCAGCTACTTTATTCAAACTCACTTTAATAGTGGAAGAAACGAGCGTGATAAACATAGAAAACAAAGTTATTGCCATACAGAAGAAATATTGACTTTTAATTCAAACTAATTTCATGGGATAGAATTTTGCCATTTTTTTGGCAATCGCGAAAACTTTTTTTGTCAAAAAAGGATCGATTGTAGCTAACGATAACAACAAAATTTAGTTTTTTCTATCCAAATCTTGCGATTTTCGATCGATTCTTGCGATCGCCTCGTAAAATCACTCTTTGGACGGATTTATTGTGGATATTTTTTCTTTTTTTTAGTTAAAAGCTCAATCTTTGTGTAGAGCTGTCACCTAAAAATTAAGTTTATATCTTGAGTTAACAATTTTTAGTTCATTCAACAGAATTAGGTTTTTATTTAAAAAACATAACAGCATTATTTTAACTGCATTGTTTTATACAAATATGAAATTTATGTTTAAAAAAACCGATAATTTTTTGGCTATAAAGTTTTTATTTCCTGCAATTTTAGTTGCTGTTGTTAATACAGCCTGCTCTCGAAGCGATCCTTCTGCAAAAGCAGCAAGTCAAGCTTCCGAACCAAAGCCAATTCCAGTAAAATTGCAATCTTTGCAATCCACTCCAGTCCAAGATGTTTCCGAGTTTGTCGGTAGGCTAGAAGCTCAACAGCGCGTTCTTCTTCAGCCAGAAATACAAGGTAGGATTGAAGCGATTCCCGTTGCTTCAGGAGCAAAAGTCAAACAGGGTACACCGATCGTACTGCTACGCCCAGAGCAAACCCAAGCACAATTAAATAGTGCGATCGCTAGAACTAATTCGGCAAAAGCAGCGCAAAAAACTTCTCAATCCGAACTGCGAGCGGCACAAGCCGATCGCATTAGAGATGCGGCAGATGTAGAGCTTCAAAAAGTACAATTCGATCGCGCTAAAAAGCTCGTTTCTCAAGGCGTACAGGCGAAAGAACAATTAGACGTTGCTCAAAGAAATTTAAATACGTCGATCGCCACACTTCGCGCTACCAAGGACCGGGAAGAAGCGGCAAAAGCTAACTTATCTCAGGCAGATGCCAACATTCAACAAGCCGAAGCAGATGCAGCAGCTACCCGCGAAACTTCTCGATACAAACAAGTGTTAGCACCGATTACAGGAGAGGTTGGTGACTTTCCCGTTAAGGTTGGCGACTACGTTAATACAGGTCAAAATCTCACTACCATTACTCAAAACGAAAATCTTTATTTGCGGCTGGGAATTCCCGCCCAGCGAGCAGCGCAACTACGAGTAGGTTTACCAGTAGAGTTAATTGAAAGTAAAACCAAAAAACGTTTGGTCACGGGTAAGATTGACTTCATCTCGCCGGAAGCCGACACTAACGCCCAAACAATCTTAATCAAAGCACGCTTTCCCAACCAAAATAATACTTTGCGCGAAGGGCAATTCGTTCAAGCAAGAGTTATTTGGAGCAAACGACCGGGGGTTTTAATTCCCACAGTTGCTGTATCTAGTGTCGGTGCGGAAAACTTTGTTTATGTAGCGCGAGAACAAAAGTCAAAACAAGTTGTGCGGCAACAACCTGTAAAACTAGGAGCAATTCAAGGTCAAAGTTATCAGGTACTTAACGGAGTCAAACCAGGCGATCGCATTGCTCTAACGCAACTTTTGAATCTTAAAGACGGTACTCCCATTCAGCCTCAATCTTAATTTAGGGAACAGGGAATAGGGAATAGGGAATAGGGAATAGGGAAACTAAAAATTTAATAACCCACCATCAAACTAACCTTCTGCCCTCTGCCCTCTGCCCTCTGCCTTTCTTCCTGACTTTAGACTTTATTATTGGACATCTGGCTTTATGTTGCTAAGCATTGCAGATACGTTTATCAAGCGACCAGTTTTAACTACTGTTTGCACCGTACTGATTCTTTTAATCGGAGGAGTTTGCATTCCTCTACTCCCTCTCGATAAGCTACCAGAAATGGCACTAAAGCAGGTAACTGTAACTGCTAACTATCTCGGCACCGATGCCAAAACAGCAGAAGAGAACGTTACCACCGTGCTGGAGAGGCAAATAACCGGCACGGAGCAGGTTTTATATATGTCATCTCAAACGACAAATAACGGAGACACGACGATTAATGTCTCCTTTCCCACCGAGATGGACAGAAATACCGCTCAAGTTCTCGTGCAGAATAATGTTGCGGTTGCTGAAGCCGAACTACCTGAAGAAGTTAACCGAACTGGTGTCACTACCCAGAAACAATCTCCGAGTATAACCATCGCTTACAGTTTTTATTCCGACAAAGACGAAAACGGAAAATACATTTACGATCCCATTTTTATTAGCAACTATGTCGATCGCCAAATTATTAATGAAATCAGATCCATTCAAGGTGTAGGTTTCGCTAGATTAGTTGGGGAACGCAAATATGCAATGCGAATCTGGCTCGACCCTGATGCCCTGGCTGCTAGAAGTATAACGGCTTCTGATGTTATTAATGCAATTTCCGAACAAAATATTCAAGTAGGAGCGGGAAGAATCGGTCAACAGCCTACTCCAGCCGAACAACAGTACGAAATTCCTTTACGAGCTGTAGGAAGATTTACTACCCCTGCTGAAGCTGAAGACATTGTCGTAAAAGTGGGTGAGGGGGGTACTTTAGTCAAAGTTAAAGATGTTGGTCGAGCAGAAGTGGGAGCGCAGGAATATAGTACTTCTAATTTGGTTAACGCTCAGCCATCGGTTTCTGTGGTTATCTATCAACTTCCTGGCTCTAATGCGTGGGATACCGCCAACGCAATTAAAGCCAAAATAGCCGAACTAGAACAAAACTTTCCGCCAGGATTAAAAGCGACAGTCGTTTTAGA
>JBOFLQ010000006.1:0-48958 GCA_051657945.1 Xenococcaceae cyanobacterium
AGTAGATTTGGAAAGGTGTGATTGAGGAGAAAGTTTTTCTTTTTTATTTGTTTGTTTGTGCTTTTAAGCCTAAATCTGACAAAATAGCTAAAGCAGCAGCTTCACCAGTTTCGCAACCTCCTTCCATATAACCTTGAAATTCCTGAGAACAATGTTCGCCAGCAAAAAAGAGATTGCCTACCCTTTCTCCTTCGACACCGTACATTTGCGTCCACTGTCCTACTTTATAGCAAGTATAAGAACCGCGACTATATTCTTCATCATGCCAATGAGCTATGATGGGCTTACGATCGCTTTTTCTAACTTTACTAATATCGGGAAAAACTAGTTCGATTTGAGCTAAAAAGTTTCGATCGTGAAATTCTGGTGTTTTTGTTGCCAAAGATATACCTTGCCTACCGCCAGTGAAATTGGTAATTAAACTTTCTTCTTTAGCAAAACGACTTAGAGAACTTTCCCAAGTGTTTTGGAAACCAAGATCGGTAAAAACGTTGGCTGTGGAATTATAGCGATCGCGCCAAATTTTTTCTTGATAGCTAGTAATTAATTTAGAATTAGTACCGTAGCCGATAGTATCTATAGCCAATTTTTTAGCTGGAGGTAAATCTATTTTCAAATCCACCTGACGCAACATACTAAATGGCAAAGTTAGTAAAACTCTTTCATATTTGCGATCGAGTGTTTTGCCATCAGAACTTAAACTCACCAAATAACGACCATCAGACAGAGTTTTAATCGATTCTAAAACCGTTTCAGTTTTCACTAAATCTTGTAATAACGCCCCAAGTTTTCCAATTATTTGGGCATTACCTCCTTCGATCGTGTAGTGTTCGTCGCTTTCGCCGTAAATATCGAATTTACCCGACTGACTACCGATTAAATAAATAAGATTCAGACAAGATTGTTCTTGTGCTTCGAGTCCATATTGCGTCGTATATGCAACTTCTAACAACTGACGAATTGTTTCTGTTGTATTGGGAATGCCAGCCAAATATTCAGAAATCGATTTAGAGTCTAAAGCAGTAGCAGCAGGAATAGCTGTTTTATAACTTTCAAAATCGGCGATCGCTTCTAAATCTTTACTTATTTGTTGCGCTACAGGTGCAAAATCATTAACAAGCTTCTCCAAAGGAATTTTATTGCCATTAAAAAAGCAAGTGTCCTCGATAAATTCTTCCTCAATTGTCTTTATATCGACTACTGTTAAACCCAATTCTTGCGCTAATTTCTGAATAGAAACATGATTGGTGTCGATAAATTCTCCTCCCAATTCAACAGTTATTGACGTACCCGCCGCACGAGGAAGACTGTAGATTCTGCCTCCGATTCGCTTTCTAGCTTCAACAATATCTACAGCGACTCCAGCTTTTTGCAAACGATAAGCTGCCGTCAAACCAGCAATACCCGCACCGACAATTAACACTGATGGTGTTTTCGATTTAGCCAATACCCAATTATCTTGTTGCCTCCAGCTAGAAGCAGCTATAGCAGTGGCAAAACCCAAACCACCTTGCAATAGACGACGACGAGAAGTTTTTTGCTTTAATATTTCGATGACTTCTGTGGTAGAAATTTTATTTTTTCGAGAAATTTGTGCGATTCGATAAGCTTTCCGCAAAATTCTAATTAAAGGGGATTTACTCATTGTGATGCGATCGAAATGATTGTTTTTATGAGTATTCCCATGATGTTATTTATTTGTCCTTAAATTTATTCTTTTGTTGCCGATCTTGGTAGAAAATTAATCTAATTTAACGATCTAAAAATATTCATATAAGAATTGATATAAGTTTGTCCGAGTATTTTAGTGCGATCGCGTTTTTACACTCGATTTTGAACCAAACGACAATCTTCCATATAAATAATGCGATCGTAAAGGCAGAAAAAATACCAAGTTAGCTTTTTGGTTGATGATGCTGGGTAGAAATACCAAGCAACCTACAAGGTTAGCGATCGCATTATTTTACAAAATCTTTAGCTCTATCGATTGACAATCGAGACAACCACTACAAAATAAATAATCTTACTCAAAAGGAGCAATTTGATAATATCTACTATTGGAGCGTCGATTAAAAATAACAAGATAAATTGAAATCAGAAAATCATTTACTTCTATAAATTCAGCGATCGCTAAACTCAATCTCGAACCAAACGCCCATCTTCCATATAAATAATGCGAATGCGCTTCGCGAACGGCAATATCTAAAATGCTGTTATCGTGAGTAACTGAGAAAACACTACAACTTTCTAGATTGTATCGATCGCGATCGTAGATGCAGAAAAAATACCAGGTAGCTTTTTGGTTGATGATGTTGGGTTTCGTTCCTCAAACGCCAGGTGCTTCAAGTCGGGAAACCCGCCCAACGCACTGGCTCCCCAACCTACAATATCGGCGATAGCAATATTGTTTTTGTCAAGTATTTTTTACAAGCTGTTACGATTTAGTAATTGTGTCTAGTTTGTTATGTTAACGACAAATAAAGCTTGTAGAGTCATTTTCTAAAAATAGACACAAGAGTCCTGCAAATCTCTGTTTTTATAGTATCCAAACCCCGATCTTTTCGTCAAGAACCTCAAAATTGTTGGCACGATTTTTGGTCATTACAGCGTATGAATTTATATTAAGAATAAATTGGCATTTAAATATTAAAACTAAATGCCAAAAACTAAAAAGATAAACTTATCTGATTGACTTTTCGCTTGGATTAGTTAATCAGTAGCGACTGTTTTAAAAGTCATGCGATCGCTGGTGCATCTTTTAATCTAGCTTCACGGATACTCATATTGATATAAGTACTAATTCTAGCTTTGAACAGAGATAATTAATCTTATGACCAAACTTAGCGTTAATTTAAATAAAATTGCTTTACTCAGAAATACTCGTAATATTAATATTCCTAGTATTACCAAGATGGCAAAGATATGTATAGAGGCTGGTGCTAATGGTATTACGGTTCATCCTCGTCCCGATCGAAGGCATATTAGACCAAGTGATGTTTATGATTTAGTAGAAGTAATAAGTTTTGTAGAATTCAATATTGAAGGTAATCCTCTAGAATCTTCTTTTATGGAAATTGTGCGCCGAGTTAAACCAACTCAGTGTACTTTAGTTCCCGATACTCCCGATACCTTTACTTCCGATCGTGGTTGGGATTTAACCCAAGATCGAGATCGTCTACTGCCAATTATTCAAGAATTGCAAAGTCTTGGTTGTCGAGTCAGTTTATTTATGGATGCAGACATCGAACAGATTTGTCTTGTTCCTGCCACTGGTGCAGAGCGAATCGAACTCTATACCGAACCTTATGCTACCGCCTTTCGTGAAGATCGAAATTTAGAAGCTACTTGGCAGCAGTTTGCTCAGGCAGCTAAAAAAGCCCAAAATTTGGGTTTAGGGGTTAACGCAGGACACGACCTCAGTTTAGCCAATCTGGCAAAATTTTGTACTATTCACAATATCCTAGAAGTATCTATCGGTCATGCTTTGACAGCCGAAGCTTTAGAAATGGGTTTTGCCAATACAGTAAAGCAGTATCTAAAAATTCTTCAAAATAAAGAAGATTAGCTTTTGCGATCGCACAGACTAAAATTACTTTGTAGTTTTTATTTGTGTTACTTTCTTAACAAGACGCACCAAGAAAGAAAATGCGAGCGTTCTCATTTTTGGTTATCATCTAAAGCTTTCAAAAATCCATCAAGCTCGGCTTTCTCTGTAAAAGGATTGAATTCAATATTTTCTTCCTCTTTACTTGAGTCATAGGCTTTTTGATACGTTTTATCTTTGCTGATTATTAAATAAGTAAAACCTTCGTCGTCAGTTGCATCTTTAATAACAACGTCAGTTTCAAGTGTTTCTGCTAGTTGACAAGCTAGTTTGACTAGTTCAGAATCTTTAATTTCAAGTTTTAAGCGATCGATATCTAAGTATGTCTTATATCCTTTCCCAAAATAGTCAATAATTCTTATCCCTATTTCTAATTCATGATTTGTATTAGGTTCATTGTAGTATTCATCTAATGTTCCAATTTTATCGAGAGAGATATTCATAAAATTACTGAATATTGCAGCGACTTGTGCAAAACTGACTTGATTTTTAATTAAGATTTCATACATATTCATTTGACAGTCTTACTGTTATAGAATCGGAAAACAGTTGTGAACAACCCATAATAAATCACCTCAATTTTGAACCAAACGTCCATCTTCCATATAAATAATGCGATCGAAAAATATAAAATATGATTATCGTAAATAACCAAGAGAATAGGAAAAATGGCAGCACTAAACTTGATGAATTGATAATGTAACGCGTTTTATTCACTCGGTTTTCCATTCTTGTTCGGGAATCATCGCTGTTACCAAGAATATAACTCTTGAAAAGGATCGAATACAGATGATGCTAAAATTGTAAGGCAAACGCGCTCGGTTTCTATACGGATAAAAATCCATCCAGAAGATTTTTGAATTAAAGTAATATTCATTAGTAAATTTGAACTCGCTTTTATACTCAGTATAGTTAAAATAATTATTATCTAAAATCTAGAAAATTTTTGACTGGATCGAGGAGAGAAAATTAAATGCGATCGCGCTTATAATGTATTCCATTAATTTATTAATAAGTTAATGAAAAAAAAATTAGAGAATTAAAAAGTATTTTGCGTCAACCACTAAATCGTTAGTCAATTTTTTACCAAACGCCCATCTTCCATATAAACAATACGATCGGCAATATCTAAAATACGGTTGTCGTGAGTAACTAAAAGAATCGTACAACCTCTTTCTTTTGCCAGATGTTGCATTAATTCCACTACATCGCGCCCAGATTTTTTATCTAATGCGGCAGTTGGTTCATCTGCTAAAACTATTTTAGGATTACTGACGAGGGCGCGCGCGATCGCAACTCGTTGTTTTTGTCCACCAGAAAGATTTTCAGGATAGTAATTAACGCGATCGCCTAAACCAACTTTTTCCAGAATGGCGATCGCTTTTGCATCTAAATTGCTATCTAACATTTCCTCGTGCAATTCCAAAGACATACGCACATTTTCTTTTGCACTCAGAAATGTCATTAAATTATGTGCCTGAAAAATATAACCAATTTGACGGCGAAGTTTGGTTAATTGCCGTTTACTGGCGTTGTAGATTTCTTGTCCTAAAATTTTCAGACTTCCGGATTGTGCCGATCGCAATCCACCCATTAAAGTTAATAATGTGGTTTTACCAGAACCAGATGGCCCTGTCATAATAACAATTTCTCCTGCTTTAATCTCTAGATTGATATCGAACAAAACTTGTTTGCGAAGTGTGCCTTCACTAAAATAATGATTGAGATTGTCTATAGAAATAATCATTTTTTCCTCGTTCATAGTTCATAGTTCATGGTTCATTGCTTCTCGATCGTTGAAGCGTGGCTGTTTACTCATTACTTATTACTCATTACTCATTACTCATTACTCATTACTTAAAATACATCTGCTGGATCTGCCGATCGCAGTTTTTTCATAGCGATCGCGCCTGAAACGCTACACATAACCATTGTTAGAATCAGAACAGATATTGCTCTTTCTAATTTCATGACGATCGGAAGTAAGGTAGCAGAATAGGCAAGTTGATAAATTCCAAAAGAAAGAAGCAATCCAGGTAAATAACCCAAAATTGCTAAAAGTAATGCTTCTTGTAGCAGCATTCCCAACAAATAGCGATCGCTATATCCCATTGCTTTGAGGGTGGCGTATTGAGGAAGATGTTGGGAAACGTCGGAGTAAAGAATTTGATAGACAATTACGATACCGACGATAAAACCAACTATTACACCCAATCCAAAAATAAAACCGATACCAGTACCATTTGCCCAATATTGTTTTTCTATTTCTCCAAATTCTTCTGGAGTTAAAACTTTGACATCATCGGGTAACATGGCTGTTAATTGCGATCGCACTCGATCGGAATTAGTACCAGGTTTTAAATTTATCAATCCAACTTCAATGCGATCGCTTTGGCGTTGTGGGAAAATTTGTAAGAAAGTCGAGTCACTAGTAATAACATTGCCATCGGCAGCAAAGGAAGAACCATTAGTAAATAATCCTTTAACCGCGATCGCTTTATTTTCTATCTCAGTTTCGACACTGCCTTTTTGTTTCAACCAATCCGCGATCGCTCCATATTCTGGACGAGAAGCGCGATCGAATAAAATTTGATTCAGTTGTTTTAAACTATCTCGGTTTTGGTTTACTTCAGGAAATTTAAAAGCAGTTGTAGCTGGATCGATTCCCCATACTAGAATTGCACGTTCTTGTCTGGTTTCAGGATTGCGCCATTGTCCAGTAGAAATATATACGGGACTAACCGATTTTACTGCTTCATGTCCTAATGTTTGATAGAGTCTGTCTCTAGAAAAATTTTTGACGGAAAATAAGGTTTGAAACTTCGGATTAATCAAAACCAAATTTGCTTGTAAATTTAAATGTGGTTTGATTGCTGCATCGTAAAGCGCACCCTCAAAACCCATCTGCACGAACATTAATATATCTGCAAAAGCAATTCCCGCGATCGCAACCATTAGGCGAGTTTTTTCTTTCATTACTTGTCGTAATGCTAGAGGGGTTTTGCGAAATATTTTGGGAAACATTATAAAAACCTCATTTGGATCTATTTGCGTTCATTTGCTCTCATCTGTGGATATGTATTTGAGTCTGTAGACGAACGAACGTTCGATATAAATAAAATCAGAAAACTGTTTCATTGGGATTATATATTTAGCGATCGAATATCTATCTAGTTCCATTTGCTTTCATCTGTGGATATGTATTTGAGTCTGTAGACGAACGAACGTTCGATATAAATAAAATCAGAAAACTGTTTATCTCGATCGAGTAATTGGCGATCGAATATCTATCTAGTTTTATTTGCTCTCATCTGTGGATATATATTTGAGTCTGTAGACGAACGAACGTTCGATATAAAAAAATCAGAAAACTGTTTCATTGGGATTATATATTTAGCGATCGAATATCTATCTAGTTCCATTTGCTTTCATCTGTGGATATGTATTTGAGTCTGTAGACGAACGAACGTTCGTTATAAATAAAATAAAAAGTACGATTGTTCGTTTATTATTTTTCATTTGCGATCGCCGTTTGTACTTGTAGATTAGTCAAACCAGCAACCCGCTTGCTATCTTCGCGATTGAGACGAATTTTCACTTCGACCACACGGCGATCGAGATTTTCGCCAGGCTGATTACTAAATACATTCTGTCTGCTAACTTGTAAGCCAACTTGATAAACCTTTCCTGTGACTATCCCATCAAAAGCTTGACCTGTAATTTCTGCTGGCTGTCCCAATTTGACTTTAGCAATATCACTTTGGTAAACTTCAGCTACTGCTATCATGCGGTCTGTTTGTGCCAATTCGACGATACCCTCTTCACCAATCTTTTCACCCGATCGCGTCTGAATTTTGAGAATTTGACTATCGATTGGCGCACGAACATAAGCTTGTGCTAAGTCAGTTTTGGCTTTTTTTAAAGTAGCGATCGCGCTATCGACTTCAGTTTGTGCCGCTTTAACATCGACTGGACGAACCTCGGCAATTCGATCTAAATTAGCTCTAGCTTCTGCCAATTGAGCTTTCAGAGTATTTGTAGTGCGATCTTGTGTTGCTTGTGCTTCGTTTAATTGTTCGTGTGCGGTTTCTAAAGCAAGACGTTTGCTATCTAGAGTAGAAATTGCGATCGCGCCATCTCGGTATAATTTTTGATGACGATTGTATTCGCTGCGAGCATTATTTACCTGTGCTTGATTTCGAGCGATCGTTGCATCTTGAGTTTTAATTTCTCCGATTAATTCTGCTTCTGTGCGAGAAATCTCTTCTCTTTGTGCTTGAATTTCTCCCGATTTAGCACCAGCTTTAACTTGGGTGAGTTTAGCATTAGATACTCTAACTTGTTCTTGCGCTTGCTGCACTGAATCTTGCAAGCGATCTCTTGAATCGAGAATAGCAATAACTTGTCCTGCTTTAACGCGATCGCCTTCAGTGACTAATAATTTAGCAACGCGATCGTTATCCAATGCTAGAGGCGCAGATAATTTAATTACTTCTGCTTCTGGTTCGAGTCTGCCTAATGCTGTAATTTTTGGCGCGATCGGTTTAGTTTGCACAGACTCAGAGGTCTGAGTTTGACTTACTTGTCCATACTGAGAGATGCCATAAATCGCAATTCCACCAGTAATTGCAGTAGCAACAATTATCGAACCAATTAACCATTTATTTCCAGGTTTAACAAATAGCTTGAAATTCATATTTCCTCCTTCGCGATCGAGATAGATTTATTCAAAAATTTTTCTACCAAAATATAAATGATTGGTACTAACAACCAAGTCAATTCCCATAACGAGCGATCTCCCGCAGGGAGTGCTTCGCAATCGAATAAAGCAACTAAAATTGTCAATAAAGCAACCGATGGTTCGATTAAAGATTTAATTTTATTTTCGGTGATAATTTTAATTTCTAAACTTGGTTCGACTAGACGATGTTTGTATGTTGCGTATGTCCAATTTAAAAATGAAAACAGACCGATCGCAAAAATATTTAAACTGTATTCGATTTGGACTAATAAGTTTTCTGGAAAATAAATAATCAGAGCATTAGAGTAAGGGAAAATAAATAAGCACATTAGATAGAAAATATATAACCAAAAATGAAGATCATCTATTTTTTTGTAGTAACTAAATTGTTGTGAGTTATCTACCCAATAGAATGCAATTAAAATAAACGTACTGACATATAAACCAAGAGGTTTAATTTGGGTCATCAAGAAGCTATTAATTTCAAAATCGCTCATCGATGTAGAACCTTCAGGAAGCTCGAATCCCAAAATTGTTAATGCCATCGCTAAAGCAAAAATACTGTCAGATAGTCTGGTAAGATTATTGATTTTGTTGTTTGTATCTTTGTTGTTATTAGTTATATTCATAATTTGACGCTCTTTGAACAGTAACAAACAATGAACAATGAACTATGAACCATAAACAACTATTTATATTTTTCTACATAGGCAGTAAGCATTTTCCCTAGCAGTTCACATTGATCGGAAATCGAAACCATTTCATTTACCCACAATTTTTCGAGGATTAAACCATCGATAAAAGAATAAATAAATACAGCTAACGTTCTATCTTCAATACCTAACAACTTATAAATTGCTTGCTGATATCGTTCGTTTACTCGCATAAATACACCACTTTTTTGAAACTTTTTAGCATCTTGATGTTGGTAAAAATTTACTAAAATATAAGTCCACTTGATAAAGTAATCTTCGTTTTTAATTAAATATTCTCCGATCGCTTCTGCTTTTTCTTGCAGTGTTTGCATTCCTTCTACTTCTTCTAATGCTCGATCGATATCGTTTTGAGAAATTATTTCTACTAACTGCTCGAACAGAGCTTGTTTGCTGGGAAAATAGTGATACAAAGTTCCCGTCGAAACTTCTAAGCCTTGAGCGATTTGACGCATCGTAATCGAACCGTAACCTTTTTCGGCAAAAAGGTCGAAACACTTACTCAGTAATTCTTTGCGGTATAGTTCGCGATCGACAATCTTCGGCATTTATTTATATCGAACATTTGTTATATATAAATGTTATTGTCCGATTGGTTGTTTTGTCAAGTATTTATATCGAACATTTGTTATAAAGCTATTGTTGAGAATGATGAATATTCAGCGATATAGAACGACCAATTCTGAAAAGATTGAGATTAGATAACCTCTATTCCCTATCCCCTATTCCCTATCCCCTATCCCCTAATTTATGTCCGATTCCCTCTTTGCCGATGCCAGCACCAGATTAGATCGCGCCTTAAAATATGTTTCTATTTCTGAAGATGCACTCAAGCGCTTAAAATATCCTAAAGCAAGTTTAAGCGTCTCCATTCCCGTCAGAATGGATGATGGTTCGTTGAGGGTTTTTCAAGGCTATCGGGTACGATATGATGATACCAGAGGGCCAGGGAAAGGAGGAGTACGCTATCATCCCAATGTGTCAATGGATGAAGTGCAATCATTGGCTTTTTGGATGACGTTTAAATGTGCCTTACTCAATTTGCCCTTTGGTGGCGCTAAAGGCGGCATTACCCTCAATCCGAAGGAATTATCCAAACAAGAATTAGAAAGATTGACACGGGGTTATATCGACGCGATCGCAGATTTTATTGGACCAGATGTTGATATTCTCGCACCAGATGTTTATACCAACGCAACTTTTATGGGTTGGATGATGGATCAATACAGCGTCATCAAACGTCAAATCAGCCCTGCGGTGGTAACGGGTAAACCTCTAACCATGGGAGGCTCGCAAGGAAGAGAAAGCGCGACTGCCATGGGAGCATTTGCGGTTATCAAAACAATCTTACCTAAATTAAATTTTAGACCCGAACAAACGACGATCGCCGTGCAAGGATTTGGCAATGTCGGTTCGATTCTTGCAGAATTACTTTTTAAAGCTGGATATAAAGTAGTAGCTGTCAGTGATTCTCAAGGTGGAATCTACGCAGAAAAGGGACTAGATATTCCTAGCGTTCGTCAATACAAAAGCGAACGCCGCAGCATGAAAGCTGTTTATTGTGAAGGAAGCGTTTGCAGTATTGTCGAACATCAAGTGATTAGCAATGCAGAATTATTAACTTTGGATGTTGACGTTCTCATTCCCGCCGCATTGGAAAATCAAATTACCGAAAAAAATGCTACCGATATTAAAGCTAAACTAATTGTTGAAGTGGCTAACGGCCCGATTAATTCAGCCGCCGATTTAATATTAGAAAAAAGAGGAATACAAGTTTTTCCCGATATTTTAGCTAACGCTGGTGGGGTAACAGTCAGTTATTTTGAATGGGTGCAAAACCGTAGTGGATTGTATTGGAGTCTTGAGGAAGTCAATCGAAAATTGCAAGAGAGAATGATTGAAGAAGCCGAAAAAACTTGGGCGATCGCGCAGGAAAAAGGGGTTTCGATGCGTACTGCTGCTTATATCCACGCTTTAAACAGACTCGGTGAAGCTTTAGATGCTAAGGGAACTAGAGATTATTATGCTAATAACCTCAGTTCTGTATAGCTTTGTTGAAAATGGGGCATCGGGCATCGGGCATCGGTAATTCTTCCTCTGCTCCTGTTGCTCCTCTGCGATCGTCACCATTGCACTCTCAATACAACACCAATCTACCAGCTACTCTTAACTACACCAGGAAGTAAACCTTGGTGCGCCCATTCTCTAAGTAGATTACGAGACAGACCGAAATCTCTATAATAACCTCTGGGACGACCAGTTACCATGCAACGGTTGTGTCTGCGATTAGGCGCGCTGTTGCGGGGTAATTGTTGGATTTGTCGCTGAAGTTCTAATTTTTCTACTGGAGAAGTTGCCGTACGAAATTGTTCTTTCAATTCTTCACGCTTAGCAGCATATTTTTCTACTAGACGAGCGCGTTTTTTTTCACGCTCGATCATACTTCTTTTTGCCATAAATCTCGCTCGATATCAAATCTAAAAATACACAGTTTTCCCATTATATCTTGTTCGATCGATCGATCGAACTCTGAACCAAAAAATGAACTTCTTTAACTTTACTTTTTTGGCGATTGCAAAAGGACTGATTGGCGTAAACGTAGGCGATAGACGGAGGCTAAAAGATCTGAGGAAACATCATTTCTCGCCTCCTCCCGTGCCGTTAGGCTAGTTCTTACGGCGCTAAGTATTCGGAACGGCGGCAAGACAAATCTGAACGGCGGATAAACATATCCGAACGGCGGCTAAACTTGGATGAGGAAACCTCAGCCGATCGCCGCACAGGATTCCTCGGATATTTCCGCACAGGATTCCTCAGACTTGTCTTGCCGCCTCGGTAACGGACGTATCAGCGCCTCCTGAAAGAAGCACCCGTGTCGCCAACAGATGCGCCCCGTCTGGGTGCAGGCTGCGCGATCTCATGAACGGTCGTGCTACGCAATCGAAAAAAATCGAATAGTTCGGAATGAATAAGGGAATGCAATTAATTAGCCCTTATCCCCCAAATCTTAATCTCTCGATTTAATTATAGCTTCGCCGCGTCGATATAATTCGCGGGCGTAATCAGTCCAAGTTCCTTGTCCCCAATAACGGAAACAACTGGTTTCGACCAGCATTACATAAAGTAAAGCTTGTTGATACTCATTAGTCTTTGTAATTGAAGGATCTTGTTTGATTAGAGGATCGTATTTTTCATGGAAGATGGCGCTAAGTTTGTTCATTGGTTCGAGGACGTTTTCGTATCCTTGTACCCAACTCAAATTATTCGTCCAAGAAGCACCATCCATGTGAAACTGATGGTCGGTTGCTTTTAATTCTTGAATCGTTTGTTCGATTGCTTCTGAAGTTGCTGTAGTTGGGTCAACTTTTTGCCAAATTTTGTGTTGATTTGCTGCTTGACAAGTAGGATAATCTTCGGGCTTGACTCCTGCTGCTTCTAACAGTTCGATATATTCTGTACCGTTGACACCAACGACCCCACCATTATCTTTGATTTGATACCAAATCGGTTGAAAATCGCGGGCAAATTCATTCATCATTACGCCGCCATTCTCGCCGTCAGCAATTTGAGTACCGCAGCTAGGAACGTTTACATTCCCTAGTTGCTGTTTGCCTCGTCCTTTGGCTTCGTGGTAAGGTTGCATCTGAGCGACTAACTTGGTATCTGAACCTTGAGTTTTAATCAAAGCCGTAATACTAATTGTTTCGCCTTTGGAGTTGCGGGCAATTAACAGGTTGGGAACGTATTTATGCTCGTGCCACAACCCCGAACCATCCAAACGTTCTACAGAATGTTCTTGCACCATCAACCAGCGATATCCGCATTCTTTGAGAGCTTTGATATATTCATAGAGAGTATCGGGGTGATTGGGTAGGTGCATTTCTGGCGGCGAAAAACCCTTGACTCGTTTGAGGGCATCGACACCGAAAACAGCAGCAAAATATTGTTGCCAAGCTTGAATTTGTAATTTAATGTCAGGAATTGGTGTTGAAGGAATGACCGCGTGCGACCACATCGTTCCCAACCATTCTACATAGGGTTGATATTGTGTGTCACAGGTAATGCGCTTGAGATTGTTGAGAACATCATCGCGTCCCATCTGACGCAATCCCCATAAAAGATTGCCAGAGTAATCCAACATGATGCGAGGATTGCAACCATTGCTAACTAGTTCGGGAATCCAATCGCCCATGCGACTGTAACACCAAGCAAAGACTCCTGCGTTGTGGTTGTCTCCTTCGCCTTGATGTTCGAACATGTGCTGCAAATTGCAAATGAGTTCGCCATTAGCACCAGCAGGAATGGTGGGTTGATGCATATGAAGGGCGCAAGCAAAAGAGGCAGAGATGTTCTCTAAACGAAGGTTTGTTTTGGGTAAAAATACTGGTTCTGTGTGGTTGACAACAGAAGCAATTTCTGTTTCCCAACCACAAATATTAGGCAAACCCGATTTGATTTCTTCCAAGGAAAGGTTGGCAGATGCTGCTGTTGCAATCATATTTATATTTCCATTTACTTTATTTTATGCCATTTTGTACCGCGTCCCTATTTCCTAATTAAACGAACGATCGCGTTGTTCTAAAATTAAATTAGAAACCAATCTTAGAAAAACCCGTATTTCCATGGCTAACGTAACCCAAACTGTCTATACCAACGAACAAATTGCAGCTTGGCTTAGGGGATTGCTTACCATTGCTTGGGCTGACGGACATTACGACTCCGAAGAACAAAAATTGGTCGGGCAATTAACCAAAGAATTAGCTCTTGTTGAAGATCGAAAAGATTTTGAACCGATCGCGCCAGATGAATTAGCAAAAATTTTGGGCAAAGATAATGCAACCGCCGAGAATTTTATGAGAACGGCCGTGTTAGTTTCCGTTGCCGATGGTGTTTACTCCACCCCAGAAGCCGAATTATTGCATCAATTTAGTGATGCCTTCGGATTAAAAATCGAAGCCTTGCAAGCTCTCGAACATACTCTTTGCAAACCGCCAGAAACTACAACAACCAGCTCATCTTCTCATGCTGCTTTAGTCAGTCCTCCTACGCCTCATCCAGACGTACTCAAGCCGATGAAAGACTGGCTCGATCGCGTGGAAATTCATGACCCCAGAATCGCTAAATTTATCTGTAAAATGGTTCCATCTCAATGTCCCTTTGAGAGGGATATTATTCTGTTCGATCGCAAGCTCGTTCACATACCGCCTATGTGCAAACTCAATCCTCTTTACGAACAATTAGTTGGTTTGCGCTTTCGATCGCTCTCCTATTTGGCTGATGATTGTCAAGAAGATGTTTCAGAATATGTATAAATAGGGAGTAGGGGAAAGTAGCAAGTAGAAAGAATGCAATTTATCGATCGAGCGGAAATTGAAATAGAAGCGGGGAAAGGCGGCGATGGAATGGTCGCTTTTCGTCGGGAAAAATACGTTCCTGCGGGAGGTCCGGCGGGAGGTAATGGAGGACGAGGCGGTTCGGTAATTTTTAAAGCTGTCGAACGTTTGCAAACTTTGTTAGATTTTAGATATTCTCGCTGTTTTAAAGCAGAAGACGGCAAAAAAGGTGGCCCGAATAATTGTACTGGTGCGTCGGGAAATGATTTAATTATCGAAGTTCCTTGCGGTACGGCAATCTATGACCTAGAGACAGAAGAATTATTAGCAGATTTAATCGAATCAGAACAAACTGTTTGTATTGCCCAAGGTGGTAAGGGTGGTTTGGGTAATAAGCATTTTTTAAGCAATCGCAATCGCGCCCCTGAATATGCTTTACCTGGACTTGACGGCGAACAGAAAAATTTGTGTTTGGAATTAAAATTACTAGCAGAAGTAGGTATTATCGGTTTGCCCAATGCGGGTAAATCGACTTTAATTTCTGCTCTTTCTTCTGCTCGTCCTAAAATTGCCGATTATCCTTTTACTACTCTAATTCCTAATTTGGGAGTCGTTCGCAAACCGACTGGTGACGGGACAGTCTTTGCTGATATTCCTGGTTTGATTGCTGGGGCGCATGCTGGCGTTGGATTAGGTCACGATTTTCTCAGGCACATCGAACGTACGCGCTTGTTGCTTCATTTGATTGACTTGACTGCTGAAGATCCGATCGCCGACTATCAGATAATTCAAGATGAGTTAAAAGCTTACGATCGCGGATTGCCCGATCGCCCACAAATTATTGCTTTTAATAAAATTGATGCGGTTGAAGAAGAAGTTAGAGAAGAAGCGATCGCTCAATTACGTCAATTTACTTCTGCTCGTATTTTTTCAATTTCGGCAGTCACCAGAACGGGATTAAATGAGATGTTGCAAGCAATTTGGGATAGTCTCGATCGAGTTTTGAGTACTGCTAATATTGCTGAATAAAAAGTTTGGCACTTTTAATACTCAAGTATGTTTTTCGATCGAATCTTAAATAAAAAAAGATGACTGCGATTGAATTTTCTAGTATAGAATTGCCACAATTAATTTCTTTTAACAACATTGATTGGCAACAATTTAATGACATTTTAAATGAATTAAAAAATGAAAGAATTGCTTACCTAAAAGGACAATTAACTATAGTGACACCCTTGCCACAACATGAATCGACTAAAGGGCATATATCAGATGTGGTAAAGTTTTTCCTGAAACGGCAAGGACGTAATTATGTTAGTTTTGGTTCGACAACTTTTAAAAATAAAGAGCTAGCAGTAGGTATCGAACCCGATGAATGTTTTTATATTGAAAACGAATTAACTGTTCGTGGTGCAACTAAGTTAGATATCGTTCCTGACTTGGCGATCGAAATAGATATAACCAGTAAAACTAATTTGGAAACTTATCGTTTGCTCTTATTTCCAGAGGTGTGGATTTGGAACGATAAAAACTTAAGTATTTATGTTTTAAAAGACGGGGTGTATGACAGATGCGATCGCTCTCCCCATTTTCCCAATTTGGATTTAAATGCGCTCGTAAAAGAATATATTCGTGTTTTTAATAATGAAGGAGTGCTGGCAGCAGAAACATTTCTAGCAAATTAGTTAAAAATTTACTTTTCGATCGCTCGATTTAACAATTGTTCGGGGTTTTAATTCCTTGCCTCTTCACCTAACTTATTCCTAAACGTACACAATCGATAAGTTTCAAATCACATATTTTTGAGGGTTATAAAGTTAATTTTGATTTGTTAGCAAATCACTTATACCTTTTAAAAATATGCAAAAAAAGGAAACTGGAACAGCTTATGTTCTTTGCGCGATCGGCTTATTTGTTCCCATAGGCGGATTGCATAGATTTTATTTGAATAGATCTGGTATGGGGCTTTTATATCTTTTGACTGGTGGCTTATTTTATGTTGGTACATTTGTCGATTTATTTTTAATCCCGCAAATGGTAAATGAAGAAAATCGAAAAAATAGACAACAAAATGGAGATTATTACGGTGCCGCACCTCAAGTAGTAGTCAACATTGGTGAAAACTATAGCTTTAATCCAAATAAACAAGACACAACCTTAAACGTTTCAGAAAATACTTCAAACAAACGACCAGAAAATTCTTTTAACAAACATAACCAGTCTCTATCTGCCGAACAAGTAGATAGAAAAATACTAAAATTATGCAAAGAAAAAGGCGATCTTACTTTTGTCGATTTTTTACTAGAATTAGAAGAAGTACCCAAACATATAATTAAAGTGCGTATCGAGATCCTTATGAAAGAAGGATTGGTTGAAATTACTAATCGTGAAAATGATGGACAAGTTATTTATAGATTAAATGTATAATCTTCAATTTAATAATCATATAAATATCTATTAGAAATTGATTATGCGATTGCGGAGGGGCTGATTGGCGAGGTCTCCTCGCCAACTCGAACGCCCCGTCTGGGCGCAGGCGTTGCGATCTGCCGTAGGCAGTGCTACGCAATCGCACAATCATTTTTTTTTATGTTCGATCGCCGCTTGACTTAACGTTTAGCGTTGCTTAGTAAAAGTTTTTGACAAAATAAAATTTTTTTAAGCGATCGAACGATTTAGATTGGATGGAGATCGCTAAACTCATATTTATAGTATTTTGTCAATCCCAGTCTTTATACTTAGTCAATAACAAGTTTTTGAAGGGAGAAAATTTCCTAGCTGTTCTAAAGACTTATATCGAGCGATTTTACGAATTACGAGAGCTTACAGGATTTTAAATCGACTTTTGAAGCAAATAGTCAATACAAACCCAACTTAGCTTATAAATTTTATTACTAAAATTCTACCAAATAATTTTAGAACGTAAATAGGTTATTTCAAAGTTTCTTAGAGCGGGTTATTCTCAACAAGCTTTTAAGTGGTTCTAGACTGACTCTTTAAAAATTTAAAAGTAAAAATCAAATACTCAAAATTTTACTTATCAATGTAAATAGCGATCGCCGCTCAAAGTTTTTCACTCGATCTTAAAACTAAGATCGAACCTTCTATAAAAAAATAGCGAGCAAATATTGCCCGCCATTTAAAATTGAAAATTTATTCGATCGTGGCTAACTGTTAGGCTTTTCGATCGAATCTAAAGCTTAGTACCGCATTCAGGACAAAAATTATTAGTATTTGGGTTCTTTGCGCCACAACTGCTACATTGAAGCAACTCGATCGCCTTTTCTAATTTATTCTGTTCTGGTAAACCAAGCATGTGAGCGTTACTCTTACCAGGAACGACCATTGGATAACAGTTTTCGTCTCTAGTGACTCTGGCATCGACTAAAACAGGGCCATCATGAGCTAGCATTTGGGCGATCGCTTCTTTTAGTTCGCTGCGATCGCCAATGACAATTCCTTTAATTCCGTAAGCTTTTGCCAACAATTCGAAGTCGGGCATTCCTTTCTCCATATTAGAAGAAGAATAACGCTCTCCAAAGAAATCTTGCTGCCACTGACGTACCATACCTTGCCAGCCATTATTAATAATGACCGTTTTGACATTAATGCTGTATTGCGCCAAAGTTCCCAATTCTTGCAGGTTCATTTGGAAGCTAGCATCGCCGCTAATACAAATTACTTCTTCGTTAGGGACTGCTACTTTTGCACCCATCGCCGCCGGCATACCAAAACCCATCGTTCCCAAACCAGCGCTAGAAATCCAACGACGAGGGCCATTTTTCAAGAATTGAGCTGCCCACATTTGATGCTGTCCGACATCAGTGGTGTAAAAAGCGTTGGGTGCTTGAGCGCCAACTTCGACGATAACTTCTTGGGGTGACAGTTTCTCGGCAGGTTGAGGTACGACTAGAGGATAATCTTGCTTCCAGCGATCGATGCGCTCTAACCACTCTTTAGTTCGTTCCTGAGTACTTGGTAAATCTAATTCTCTAACTCGTTGCAATAATTGCTCTAATACCTGACGCACATCACCGACGATCGGTACTTCGGGAGTGCGGTTTTTACCGACTTCGGCAGGATCGATATCGATGTGAATTACTTTAGCGCGATCGGCAAATTCATCTAACTTTCCAGTAACGCGATCGTCAAACCTCGCACCTACAGCAATCAACAAATCGCATTCGGTGACGGCAAAGTTAGCATAGGCAGTACCGTGCATTCCCAGCATACCAACAGAGAGGGAATGATGTTCGTCAAACGCCCCAATCCCCATTAAGGTTGTGGTTACTGGTAGTTGAAAACGTTCTGCTAGTTCTTGAACTTGTGCGTGAGCGTTAGAAGCGATCGCGCCGCCACCAACATAAAGTAGAGGTCGTTTCGATTGTTCGAGCAACTCTAGTGCGGCATTCAGTTGACGCGGGTTACCTTTAACAGTAGGACGATATCCGCGTATCTTAACATCACCAGGTTCTACTGGAATATAATCAAATTCTGTTAATCCCACATCTCTAGGTACGTCGATTAATACTGGTCCAGGACGACCGCTACTAGCAATATAGAATGCTTCAGCGACGATACTGGACATATCTTCAGGACGACGCACTACATAGGAGTGTTTGACTATTGGTAAAGTGATGCCATAAATATCTGTTTCTTGGAAAGCATCAGTACCAATTTTGGCAAGAGGAACTTGACCTGTTACCACTACCATAGGGATAGAATCCATTTGGGCGGTAGCAATACCTGTGACTAGATTAGTCGCACCAGGGCCGGAAGTACCGAAGCATACACCCACTTTACCAGTAGCACGAGCGTAGCCATCGGCGGCATGAGCTGCACCCTGTTCGTGTCTCACTAAAAAGTGCTGAATGTCTCCTCTCGCTTCGGCGCGATAGAGTTCGTCGTAAATGGGAAGGATCGCACCGCCAGGATAACCAAAAATTTGCTTAACGCCATGACGAACTAAACTGTCAATCAAGGCATAAGCACCAGTACAGCGCTGCGGAACAATGGAAGATATGGATTGTTTGGGAACGCTAGAAGATACCACGAGGCAAACCGTATTAAATTGCTAACTTGCTTAATATTTATCTTAGAATTTGTTGCCTATGATGCAACAAAAAATTCTATAAATTGATATAAATACAATCTCTAAAGTTTACGAGAATCCAATCGTTCTGTCGAGAGGTCTGCATTAACTTTATCTAGTTTATGCGATCGAATTTAGACTTTAACAAAATGTCGAAAAGAATTCCCCATCCGTCACTTGCGGTGGGGATGAATTGACGACGGCGCGCCAAGGCAATTCGGAGGTAGCCTCCGAATTGACGCGCCTTACCAATAAATAACTCGCTCAAGCGTACACGGATGCTGAAGGCAAACGAACATCTCGCGATTCCGAGGAGACCAGCCTTACGGCACGGAAGTGCGCCTACGGAATGCGTGTCCTCATCTGAGGAAGCCTCAGAGCAAGGCATCCTTATTATTGTCTCGATCTATGTTATGATGTTATCACTACTAAACAATATTGATAATGTATCGAGCCTACAAATTCAGACTGTATCCTACAAAATCGCAAAAAGAAGAAACAACAAAGTTTAGCTCGTAAACAAAAAGGTAGTAACACCAGAACTAAAGCAAAAAGGTTAGTCGCGTCATTACATTCAAAGATTAAAAGAGTAAGATTCGATTTTCTGCACAAACTATCCCGCAAGATAGTCAACGAAAACCAAGTGATTGCTGTAGAGAATCTAAATGTAAAAGGTATGGTACGTAACCATAATCTAGCTAAAGCCATAAGCGATGTTGGTTGGGGTCAATTTTGTACCATGCTCAAATACAAGTCTGAGTGGGAAGGAAAAACTTATGTCGAAGTCGATCGGTTTTTTGCCTCTTCCAAAACTTGTAGTGTTTGCCTCAACAAAGTTGATAGCTTAGATTTAGACATCAGAGCTTGGACTTGCATTCGGTGTCAAACTCATCACGACCGCGACATCAACGCAGCCATCAACATTAGAAATGAAGCCTTGCGGATACTGGACTTAGGAACTAGGTCTACAGCCAATGGAGCGGGGCTTATAAAGTGCGGAAGTAAATTCCGCACACAGCCCCTTGGGAATGTAAGACAACCTGGCAAGACTTCGGTTTTGCTAGATGCTATTCCCCATGAAGTTGGAAACCCCATCCCTAAGTAAGGGATGGGGTAGTTCATCGAGCCTGTTTGCTTTGTCTTAATATCGACATTCTTTTTATATATTCGCATTCGAGTCTAAAACTTTGGCTGTTTAATTTTTTAAAAATTTTTTTAAAGCATCAGCAGCCGAACAGCGTTCTTTAAGTCCTGTCTTAGTTTGCCACCATCCCATAATCGTTTGCGGCGATCGCCACATTTCTAGATGTTCTACTGCTGGATCGGCATAAAAACTATCTTCACCAGCACCCAATAATGCCGAACTCCAATGGGTAAAATAATCGTGACTGAAACGATGAATGGAAAAATCAGCAAATAAAGGTACACCCCAACCATCGATCGCAATAAATACGTTTACTTTACCTCCTTGCATTTGCCATGCGATCGCCGCACCAATTCCGCCGACAACTCCAGCACTAAAACAAATAAATAATAGAGGTGGTGCTGTTGCTGGATTTGGCTCGTTCTTTAGTAAAAAATTAAAAATATCGACAGTAGAGTAGGCAGGATATTGATAGGAAGGAAAAACTAGCCGAGTATTTGGTGTTTGTATTGCCTGTAAAAAACTTTCTGTAAGCTGAGGTGAATGAATTCCAGGACAAATTAAAACAGACATTTTTTTGTTCATTCGCAATTGCCCATAAGATCCGGCTTGGGTCAAGAGTTATAAATATGGTGGTGTGGTGAGACAAGGGGGACAAGGAGGAGGGGGCAGACAAGGGAGAGAATTATGTTAAAGGTTGAAACAACCCAATTAAATTTTCATCAGGATCTCGAAGATAAACTGTTTTAATCGCAAAACCAGGATTGCTTGTTGGTGTAGTCACAAACTGCACGCCTTGATGTTTCAATCGCTGACATTCTTCATCTAGATCGTGAACTGTAAAAATTAAAACTAAAGGATCTTGACATTCTGCATGAGATGGTTTGTGAGAATTTCTAATCATTTGTGCCATTTCCGATCGCCGAAACAATTCAAATTTCAGATCTGCGACTTTAAATTCAGCGTATCCCCCTCGTTCGTCTTCTACTAAAGTGTCAAATTCCATGACATTTTTGTAGAAATTCAAACAAGCTTTCCAATCATTGACCAGAAGTCGCGTACAGGCAAAACTAACTTTCATAATTTACCTCATTAAAATTTTTCTGTGGCAGGTCGCAAATCTAGTTCTAATGTCCATGCCGTCGGATCTTGTTGGTGAAGTTGCCAATACATTTCGGCGATTGCGTCGGGTTTGAGCATAGTATCATCTTCACGTTGCGATACCATTTCTCGTACTCTTTGCGTATTTATCATCCCATCGACGACAATATGAGCGACATGAATTCCTTGAGGTGCGAATTCTCTTGCTAGAGATTGTGCCAGCGATCGCAAGCCAAATTTACCTACGGCTAAAGCTGCAAATTTGGCAGAACCTTTGAGAGCGGCTGTAGCGCCCGTAAATAAAATTGTACCCCGCTTGCGTTCTACCATGGCAGGAAGTACTTGCTGCGCTCCTAAAAAAGCTCCAAAACAGTTAACTTTCCAAGCAGACTCAAATTGTTCTGGAGTGAGTTCGAGTATACTTGCCATTTTAAACATGCCCGCGTTGTAGACAAAAACTTCAGGAGCATCGAATTGAGAGTTTACGCGATCGAATGCTGCTTTAACTGATTCTGGATCGCTCACATCCGCAGAAAATGACGCAGCTTTTCCGCCAGATTGTTCGATATCGGTTTGGATTTGAGCGAGTTTATCTTTATTTCTCGCCATCATTGCCACGGTAAAATTTTCTTTAGCAAATCGACGAGCGATCGCCGCACCCAATCCAGAACCTACACCCATTATTGCAGCAACTTTCGATTGATTCATAATATTTTTTCCTTCAACTAAACTTTAAAGCGAGCGATCGCGCGTGCTGGATTTTTAACTTAATTTCAGCAACGACTTGCGGTAAGAGAAATTTGTTGGAAGCGTATCCACGGTTTTCGATCGAAAACCAAAGTAATTTTTTAAAAAATACAGTGATACTCTTCATAGGATTTCTTCACTTTTTTAACTAATGCAATGTATAGCTGAAGTTGTGTAGATTAAGAAACTCGACTGTATTAAGATTCTTTGGGTTGAACTGACGACAAGATCGAAAGACCTTCTAAACCCATATCAAAAGATAGTTCGTCAATCACTCTTCGCTTGAGTTTGCGAGTAAACATGAGACGGGTATAGCGGCGAGTGAATGGATCGAGGCGAAGCAATTGCTCGGCTAACTCATTGGCTCTAGCAAGGAGCTTTTCGCGAGAATGAACCTCATTGACCATTCCAATCTGCAACGCTTCCTTAGCAGCCAGTTTTTGCATCGTTAAAAGAAAGTAATGACCCCGAACATCTCCCATAGCTGCCGGATATAGAATCTGTACTCCATCGGCTGGAACAACTCCGCCTCCAACTGATAGGTGCTGATTGTCTTGAAAATAAGCATCCTCAGCAGCCAAAATGATGTCTGCCATTAACGCATACTCGCCATGAATTGGCGCGCCACCATTGACGACAGAAATGACTGGAACGCTAATATCGAGAAAGTTGTAAAGAAGCTGGCGAGCTTCTGTCAAAATTGCGTACCAACCCGCAGGTTTGGTAATGTCGTCTACAGTAGAAAAGTCAATATGACTCATCCAGTATTCGCCCGCACCTGTGAAAATAACAATTTCATTGTGGCGATCGCGGGCAATTTCACCGAATGCTTCGGGAAACTCATGATGAGCTTTGCCAGTATGGATATGAGAACCGCCATTCGTGTGCATGGTAACAGTAAGAACGCCAGAGTCCGTGCGTTCCATTTTCAAGTTCTCATACCTGTCTTTATACTCACCAAAATTTGCCATGATTATACCTCATAAGTGGAAGAGAATGAAATTTCATTAGTTTGCACTCAATCATTTATGTTTTCTGTTTGGCGATGTGGGCAGATTAACGAGAAGTAGCAGAGTCCTACATCTTCACGAACGTTTTGCTGTAGTGCCGTAACATCGAGATCGCGATCGCATTTTTAACTTAATCTAACCAACAACTTGCAGCACGATTTTGCCTCGTGGATGTCCATCTCGACCGAATTCTTGTGCTTGACGTGCTTCACTTAGGGGTAAGACGCGATCGACAATTGGTTTGACACCTCCTGCATCGATTAGTTTGGCAATTTCGCTTAATTGTGTTCCGCTTGGATGCGAACCTAAAAACTGCGCTCGAACTTGATGGGCTTTTGCTTTTTCCTCATCTGGCGGTTGAATTACGGACACTAAAACGCCGTTTGGTTTGAGAACTTGCCACGATTTTTCTTGAGTTTCGCCACCAACGGTATCGAATACCACGTCAATATCTTGTAATTCCTCTTCAAAATGCTCGCTCTTATAATTAATAACGCGATCGGCACCGAGATCGCGAACGAAATCGACATTACTTGCAGAAGCAGTACCAATAACTCGTGCGCCACGGGCTTTTGCAAACTGCACTGCCATACTACCCACTCCACCCGATGCACCATGAATCAAAACGGTTTGTCCCTCGCTTAAATTGGCAGCCTCAAACAAAGCTTGCCATGCTGTTAAAGCTACTAAGGGAACAGCCGCCGCCGCAGTAAAGTCTAAAGTTTTAGGCTTGGGCGCGATCGCATCTACGTTCGCGATCGCATAATCGGCATAACCGCCCCCAGTTGCGCCGACATTGGCATAAATTTCATCCTCAACTTGAAAGTTAGTAACTTTGCTACCAACTGCTTCGATTTTTCCAGCAAAATCCCAACCAGGAACATACGGAAGTTGTGGACGCATTGGTTCGTATTGGCCACTCTCCATCATCCAATCGATCGGATTGACTGAGGCGGCATGAATGCGAACGAGGACTTCATTCTCTTGCGGTTGTGGTTTGGCGACATCTTCATATTTTAAGAGTTCGGGGCCACCATAAGAGTGAAGGCGAATAGCTTTCATCGTATTCATAATTCTTCTCCAGTATTAACGCTTTACTTAGGGGTTGGTAACTAATGGTGAAGTTTGACCCCAACTACCAGTAAAAACAAAGTCATTTAAAGGTTTACGGCTGCGGGGAGCTAATTCTCTTTGTTGTAGATTTTCTGGCAACATTTGCGTATCGCCTCGATAACCGAGAGCGATCGCTGCTACGGGTTCGTAATCAGAGGGAATGCTATATAATTCACGCGCTTTTGCTACATCAAATCCTGCCATTTGGTGAAGATATAAATCCATTGCTGCGGCTTGAATTGCCATGCTGGTAGAAGCTGCGCCAACATCGTGAAAGGCGTGTCTGTTTTCTTTACCGTTCTTTTTAAAGTTCAGCGATGCGACTGAAAGCATTAGAACGGGGGCGGTTTTTGCCCATACTTGATTGCTTTCTGCAAGACAGCTTAGTAAGCGATCGAATTCTTCTTTGTTATCACCAGAAGCAACAATATAAATCCACGGTTGCTCATTGTAGGAAGAAGCCGCCCAGCTTGCTGCTTCCAATAGACTGTTTAATTTTTCTGGCTCTATCGGTTGGTTGGAGAAGGCGATCGGACTCCAACGCTTCTTTAGCAACTCATCAACTGGATATTGAGTGTTAGCTAACTTAGTAATATCTTGGGTTTGATTAATGGTCATAATATACTTCCTGTATTTTTAACGTTTTAAATTACTCAAAGCGATCGACTGTATTTGCCATTCGAGCCAGTACATTTTGCATCGATTTGCTGTAAGGGAAAAAATTTTTTTTATCTTCGATCGCATAAATTTTCTCCTCAATCTAATCTTCTTTTTATCTGCACGGCGTGCCAACGCTTTTCTGAGGCAACCTCAGAAAAGCACGCCTTGTTTATCTGCGTTTATCTGCGGACGTTTTTAATAAATTAAATATTAGGTGTATCAGTTCGCTAAAAAGAAAAAACCGTTCGCAATGTACCCGTAACAATCGTGCCATTGCTATTACGATTGGCAGGATCGAGGATGACTTGAATTAAAGGAGTAACTTGAATATTTTTATTTAACGGATAGCGATAAAAAGCTTCAAAATTTGTCTGCGTGCCGTTGCCGAGTTCGCTCGCAATAAAGGGCTGACTTGCTGCAATTCCCGCACTTGCACCTTCAACAAACAAATCGGGAAAAGCAAAACCCGCCATCCAATAGTTCGGTTCGATATCGCCAAAAGCAGTATTATCGTAACTGCCATAACCATAACGACCAAAAATAGCAAATTTTGGTGACAGCGCAAATTCGGCATTCACACCAAAAACATCGACACGATTGTCAAAGATTTCACCACCACTGTATTGAAGGCGAAGAGCAAAATTTTGTGATGGTAAATATTCAACTTCAATGATTCCTTGATAAGTATCGCCGAACAAACCGCGATCGCTCACAGGTGCGAGCGGAGGTGCATTTGAATCGGGTGGGGAAGCATTGGGATTCGGATACAAAACATTGGTAAAAAATGTTACCCCCGTACTCGCTCCTTCTGAGCCTGGATTGGCAGCATCTGAAGCGGCATACAAAGCGCGAATCGTGAATGGCCCTTTGTTAGGATTCCATTCTGCCTCTGCACCCGCACTAGGGCCGAAAATAGGAAAGAGAATGTAATTATTGACTAGCGCTAGAGTACTAAAATCTCGACTGCCTATCTTTGTATATCGATTGCGATCGATGTAGTCGGTGGTGCGAATATTTGGGCCGATCGAAACGGAAAGATCGCGATCGGGCTTGAATGTATAAAACAGGCGACTCAAACCAAAGCTTTCACTGGTAGGAGGCTTAACCGAATAATCTAAGACACTGCCAAAATTCGGCTCTAAAACACCTGTGGCATGGTCGGTTATGCCGTTGCTGCCCGTGTCGAGGAGAATTCTTAATTGGTCAGATCCTGTAAAGCTAGTGTCTAAAAACAAAGCGCTTCGATAAAGCAAGGTAGGATTGGGATCGTCATCGGCAAGTTCTAAACCATTAGTATCGACAATACTATCGCCATCAAAGCCACCCCAATTAACGGCAAAAAGAGCTTCTCCTGTTAGTTTGGTAGTAGTAGCAAATTGAGTATTTTCTAGCTTGGCAGTACGCATTTCTAGATCGTCAACTCGACCTCGTAAAGTTGCTAATTCGGTAGCAAAATCTTTTTCTAGTCGCTGTAACGTCGCTAAGTCTTCTGAAATAAGAGCATTTTCATTCATAACGCGATCGCCGATCTGATTTAACACTGCATTGAGGGCAGCCGCAAATTCATAACGAGTCATCGCTCGATTTCCCCGAAAGGTATTATCTGAATAACCCGCGATCGCCCTGTAACGTTCTGCCAGCGATCGCAATGCTTCAAATGCCCAGTCGGTTGGCTGCACGTCTTTAAGTCGATTCACTTGTGAGATTTGAGAGAACGTCATTTTATCTGTCGATTCAACTTGAGCTAGTACAGAAGAGTCATAAAAGATGAAAAAACAAAGTCCTAATGCGATCGCAAGAGATTTTTTCATATCAACCTCTGCATTATGCCAGTGCCGAACTCGATCGCATCTGAGGCACTTCTTCAAAGAAGGCAAACAGTCGCTCTAAGAGTAAATCGGGACGTTCTTCGGCAATGAAATGTCCGCATCGTTCGATCGTTCCACCTCGCACATTCGTTGCTAAGCTTTGCATCGTTGTCTTGACGCGATCGCCAAGAGATCGATCGCCCCCAAGCGCCAGAATGGGAGTTTGAATCTTGTTTTGAACAAAAGGTTCGGTTTGCTCGATCGATTCAAAAATGGCTCGGTATACACCCAAAGCACCGCTTACGCCGCCGGGTGCTGCAAACGTTCGCAAGTATTCATCGACAACATCGGCACTTATAGCATTTGAGTCATAACAATATTGGGTGTAAAAGTGGGTGAGAAATTCTCGTTCGTGCTTTGAAACGAGGGTTTCTGGAAGATTTTTGGTGAGGAAAAATGTCCACCACCATAAGCCCCCTTGATGCATAGTTGAAGGTGTAAATTTAAAAATTTGTTGGAGATGTTGTTGTAACAATACAGGTTCTTCTAAATAACTCAAGCTGAGTACTTCGTCAGGATAGGTTGCTGCATAGATGAGTGCAGGTGGTGCGCCCATATCATGAGCGACGAGGTGAATTTTTTTAAACTCCAGTTGCGCTACGAGTTGGTGAAAATCTTCTGCAAGGTTACGCGCATCATAACCGCGATCGGGCTTATCGGAATCGCCATAGCCGCGCATATCTGGTGCTATTACGGTATAACGTTCGGCTAAGGCAGGCATTATCTCACGCCAACAATACCAAGTCCCCAGAAAACCATGCCATAACAAAACAGGCTCTCCCAAACCACCGATGACATAGTGTAACTGCACGCCATTCGCTTGTGTGGTGCGATGGGTAAATGTTCGATCGAGTGTTGTAATATTCATAAGCCCTATTTAAAGAAACGTTTTAATGAAGCTGCTGCTGCTCCATAGCGCTTTGTACACCTTCGTCTTCGCGCAGATGGCGATAAAAGCAATCGAGATTGGGATAATTAGTTAAGCCATTGGGTAAACTATTGCCCCAGCGAATCATGGCAAAGGCATAAGCATCCGCAATGGTGCGACGATTGTCAACGACATAATCTTTACCTTCTAAATGCCGATCTAAATGCTTATAAACGCGATCGATGAGCTTGTAAGATGCTTCTTTAATAGATTTCTCGGCGCGATCGCCCCTGTCGGTTGAGTAGCGATCGGGCGCAAAAAATGGAGCAAAAGCTGGATGCAAATCGCCCGTCAGAAAAGCCAGCCAGCGATCGAGTTCGTAAGCATCCTGCAACGTACCATCGTCGCCCAGTCGAGCTTGAGGATATTTACGCGCTAGATATTTGAGTATGGCATCGGCTTGATTCATCATGCCACTGTTGCCGTCAATGAGGGCGGGAACTTGTCCCAATGGATTGAGCTTGAGATAGTCTGGATCGCTCGGTTTCACTTTTTGGAGTTCATACGGCTCACCGATCCATTCCAAGACAATATGAGGGGCGAGGGCGCAAGTACCGGGGGCATAAAATAATTTGGGCATAAGCTATAGTTATTGCTTGAGCTTCTACTTCTTGATGTTTTATTTGTTGTATAGTATTAACTTGCTGTTATTAAGAGTATGGATTCTGCACAGAAATGTCTTTGTCAAATCTTGCTAAATTTTGCTAAATCTTGCGATTTATCGGAAAATATGTCTATTGATAGAGTTATTTACCTTGGCGATTTATCGGAAAATATGTCTATTGATAGAGTTATTTAGTTTGTCGATACATACTTGGAGAAAGCCCTGTATTTTTATGAAAAAAATGGGTAAATTGACTGGAATTTTTAAAGCTTAATCGATCGCTAATTTGAGAGATAGACAACGAACCTTGCATCGTTCCCTGTTCCCAAGGCACGGAATCTTTCGAGGATGCACGGACGGCTTGGGGATCTGAGGAAACCTCAGATCCCGCGTCCTCCTTATTCGAGGTTCCCTCGAATAAGCCTTTGGCATCCGTGGTTTCCTCAGATTATTAGTACCGTTGTTCCCTAGCGCTATAGTGCTTTTGTCTGCTGCATTCCTACTCAAACATATTTACAATGCGATTGCGTGGTCGCTGAGCTGAGTCGAAGCGTAGCACTCCCTACGGGAGCTCGCGTAGCGTGGGCTGCGCCCAATCACGGATTAAAGAAAACCTAGCCCGCCTCAACAAATTTTTTATTCCTTTTGCCAGAAGCTTTTGTGAGTTGGTTTGACCATAATTATTGTCGATTCAATACTTTTAACTACTCTCTCTTAAGACATAGATACATTGCTATTTGATATCAATTTTAAATTTTAATAATACTTTTAGGGTATGATTAATCCGCACTTAAATTATGGAATTTCGACAACTAAAATACTTTAAGGCGGTAGCAGAAGAATTAAATTTTAGTCGGGCAGCTAGACGCTTGAATATCGCCCAACCTCCACTTACGCGACAAATTCGCTCCCTAGAGCGAGAATTGGGCGTAGAACTTTTTTATCGCACCAATCGCCGAGTAGAACTTACTGAAGCTGGCAATATCTTCCTCGTCGAAGCTCAACGTATTTTAGAGCAGATCGAACAAAGTGCGCTGATAGCGCAACGTGCTAGTCGAGGCGAAATAGGTAAGCTAGTCGTGGCTTTTGAAGGTTCTTCGGCTTACGATATCGTACCGACATCTTTGAAAACTTATCGAGAACGTTTTCCCAATGTAGAATTAGTTGTTTTGGGGATGACTACAGGCGAACAGGTACAGGCATTACACGAACGTCAGATTGGTGTGGGTTTTGTCGTGCCGCCTCTAAGAGGCAAAGAAAAAGAAATCGCGATCGAATCTGTCATGCAAGAACCTTTAGTTTTGGCACTACCCGAACATCATCCACTAGCAAAACAAGAACGGGTAAAGGTGCGATCGCTTGCTAACGAACCGTTTATTATGGCATTACATGATAGTGGCTGTGGACTTTACGATCGAGTTATCGCTGTTTGTCGGCGGGCGGGTTTTAGTCCCAGAGTCAGACAAGAAGTCAATGAAATGCAGGTAATGCTGGGCTTTGTTGCAGCCGACTTGGGAATTGCCATACTTTCTGCTTCGGTGAGACAATTTCAGCGTCCAGGAGTAGTTTATCGCCAGTTGCAGCCAGCATCGCCAGAAGTAGCATTAGCGATAATTTGGCGAAAAGACGAGCGATCGCTTGCATTACAAGCATTTTTAGAAGTGGTTAGAGAATTGTCAGCAATGCGTTGAAAATCGATATCAACGTTTGTGCTATCCCTCCCTACCCTCAAAGCAAGTGAGTCGTCCAAAAGATAACAAGCCAGTTACAAGGTTTAAGCCAACTTCTGCAACCTACGACATCCGAACTTTTTGCGATCGAAAAATTGCTGACCTAGATTTAAAATTTTGCTTTAGTGGCTATTATTGTCGATTCCAGAATTAGGTTAAAGGCATGAAATTGGAAACTCACAATTAACTTGTGTCTCAGTATTGTTCGAGTTGGCAGGAATTTCGACTATAAATTGCGATCCTTCACCTAATTTACTGATAAAATTTATTTTGCCATTATGCAATTCTACACATTTTTTGACTAATGATAATCCCAATCCAGCACCTGAAATTGTACCTACATTTTGAGCGCGATAAAAAATGTTAAATAAGTTTTTGTAGTCTTCTTGAGGAATGCCAATTCCTCGGTCTTTAACTATAAATAAAATATGTTCGTTTTTAGTTGTTAGAGTTAAGTCGATCGCGCCACCTTTTGGTGAATATTTAATGGCATTAGCTAATAAATTCTTAAGTATATGTCTAATTAAATTTTCATCAATCCAAGCTTGTATTGATACAGCATTTGTTGAAAATATTAGTTGATACTTGTTTCGATCGAGTTTTACTAAATTTTCATCTACTATATTTTGAAAAATTTTTACCAAATCTAAACAAACTGGTTGAAATTTAAGTTTGTCGAGTTCTACTTGATTGATTAAAAGTATATCGTCTAATAAATTAGTAATTCGAGCGACAGCTTTTTGAATTTTTACAAAATGTAGTTGTTGTTTATCTCGTTCCCAGTTATGACCGTAATGTTCGAGTAGTTCTGTCGAACTCAAAATTGTTGTTAACGGCGTACGAAATTCATGAGAGGTCATACAAATAAAATGGGTTTTTAGTTCGTTTACCTCTTTTTCTTTTTCGAGCGATCGACGAAATTGCTGTATGACTTTTTTGATTATTGTCGATTGTTCTAGGTTTTGATAGAGCAAAGCATTTTTCAGTAAAATTCCTGCTTGTTCGCCAATTAATTTAATAAGTTCCAATGATTCATTTTGAAAGTTTTTTCGTTCATTTTCTAAATAAATAATTCCTAATATTTGTTTTTTGTTGATGATTGGACAGCATAAAATTGATTTATGAAGCTTGTTTTGAGTTGAGATCGACGAATTATTGTTATTAGACAGAAGCACTGCTTGCTTGGTAGTTATTACATTATCAATGACTGACATAGAAAGATGTTGACTGAGATTTGCGGGAATTGCTTGTCGAGTAATAACGATTTTTTTTTCAACTATTGCGGCAGCGATTTCTATGATAAATTTTTCTTTTCTTTTGAGAAGCAAAAATCCTTTTTGCGCTCCAGATATTTTTAGGAGTAATTGAATTAATTTTTCTAGTAAATTTTCTAAGATTATTTCTTGTGAAATTGTTTGATAACCTTTAATTACTGAAGCTAAATCCAAAATATTCAAATCTTCTTTTTTGTCTGGCTTATGAGTAGATTGCTCGCTCGCGTCACTTGCATCGATCGCAACTAAAGCAAGTAGTTGAGGATATTTTTCTTTTAGTTGTTTGACTTTGGCGATCGCTCCCCATTTTAAATAATTTTGACAAGCATCTATTAAATAAGTTTTAGCTATTTTTTCTTTGTTGTATTCTAAGTAAAATTCTGCCGCTAGTTCGTTGGCTAACGCTTCTTCTTGAAGATATCCTTGTTCTTTTGCTTTTTGAATTGCCTTGTCATAAAGTTCTATCGCTCGATAGTGATTTTGTAAAACTCTTGCTTTTTCAGCTTCAATTAAATCATATTTATGTTGAAAATTACTGGGACAATGGTCAGCCCATTTTTTTAAATTTATTTGATTTTTTTCGATAATATTTAAATAGTTTTTTTGTTGTTCTGATTCGATCGATTTGTATCCAGCTAACAGAATTAAAGAATGATAAAAATTATAAATTGCCACCAAAATCGAACCAGATATCTGTTGTTGAAGTTGCTGACATTTTTCAGCATTCACTAACGCTGATGGCTCTTGAAATAAATAATCGATAATAAATTTAATTAAATAAATATAGAAAATAACCTGCGGACGCTCAGATTCTTTCTCTAAAACGATCGCTATTATTTTTTGAAAATTTCTGTCGTTAGTTTGTGAGCGATCTTTTTTCGGTCTTGCAAAGCCATCGCTATGACAATTACGAAGATTTAAAATTAGTTGCTGACTAATCTGTACATAAATAAAACATTCTTGTAAATCGAGTTTTTGCAAAGTTTGTAAGCAACTATTATATTTATCTGTTAAATCTACTAAAGATTTTCCCAAGAAAAATAAATTACTACAGTAAGCAAACACTGTTCGCTCAAAAAATAATAAGTCTTCGTCATTCAACTCAACTTGTAATGCTTTTTCTAAAGGCTCGATCGTCACTTTTAAATGTTCTCGCCAATGTCCGATCCGCGCCTTCAATAAATTAGCTAACATCGATTTAGCGATCGGATCGTTAAGCTCGATCGCAATTTGCCAAGAAAGTCGAGCAAATTTTTCACCTAAGTCGAAATTTTGGTTTGATTCGTATAAATAACAAGCATGATTGGCATAAGCAATTGCAGCTTCGAGACAATTACCGCGCTCGAAACAAAAATCGATCGCGCTAAAAGTTATTTGCGGGATTAATTCAGAATCGACAAGACTGGCAGCACGATAAATTTTATTGAGTAGTTGCAATACCGTTATTAATTCTGGTTCGCTTATTTCTGGTAAATTAACCAAGCGATCGAAATCTAGTGACGAAGGCGATTCTTGTTTTAAACTAATACCGATCGCCGTCAAAGCTTTCAATCCCATTTCGAGCGTTTGTTGCGGTAGTTTTTGGGCAAGAGCGGCTTGAATTTCTCGATCGCAAACTCGAACTCGTTGTTGCAAATTTTCATTGCTCACAACCAATATTGGTGGAGAAACAATTAACTGTTGAGTTGGGAAATGGGTATCTAGCGCAAAAGAATCGATCGCGCCAAATTGGTTAAACTGTAACCAACATCTTTCCAAATCGAGTTTTAATCTCGCTGCACTTTGATAGCGATTCTCAGCCATTTTCGCTAACAGTTTCATCACGATCGCTGAAATTACTTCGGGAATTTCTGGTTTGAGTTTATTCGGCGCGATCGGTATCTTAAATAAATGGAAGTCGATTAATTTATCGGGTTCGCTACAAAAAAAAGGAAGCGTTCCCGTTAACATTTCATAAAAAATAACACCTAAAGAGTAAAGATCGCTGCGATAATCGATCGCGCGATCTCCTCGAATTAATTGTTCGGGAGAAATATAAGCAAGCGTAGCTTTTAAAGCATCGAGATGGGGAAGCGTGTCAGTCGAAAGACTAGCAAAACTATAATCTAGTAGTTGAAGACGATCGCTTTTGCTGTCGATCGCAATAATGGCAGGATGAATGTTGTGATGAATAATTTGTTGTTGATGTAATTCTCTCAAACTATCCGTCAAAGCGATCGCCAATAGTAAGAATTTTTGTAGCGAAATAGTTTGCGATCTAATTAATTGTTCCAGAGAGCGATCGCCAAAATTTTCTAAAATTAAAATTGCTAATTCATTTTCTGAGTTGCCATCGTAAAAATTGACAATTTTTAAGCGATCGAGTGTTTCTAGTAAATCTCGTTCTCGTCTTAGTGAATTAATTTCTAAAACAGAAGGGTTTTTAGTACCAAAAGTTTTAATAATAACTGGTTGTTTTCGATCGTCTAAACCCCTACATATAATTTTGTCAGTGCCAGCATAGATTATTTCTGTAATTTGATATCCTGGCAGTCCGAACATATAGTAAATCGCTATTAAAATTACTACTGATAGAGTTCCCGAATCTTTTCTAGAAATATCATTATTAGGGAATAGGGATTAGGGAGTAATGAGTAATGAGTAATGAGTAATGAGTAATGAGTAATGAATTTTTTACGTCACGACTTCTGTACAGACGCGAAAACGAAGTTCTTCTGAAAGAAGCCAGATCGCGTCTCTACGACTTCTGAACGTCACGACTTTGCCCAGTGCAGCGTTGCCCGTTGCCCTATTCCCTAGCGCGTAGCGCTATAGTTCGAATTTCTTTCCACAAATCTTGATATTGCTTCAAGCTTTCTGATGGGAGAGGATTGAGAAATTCGCATTTGTCGAGAATTGCTGTTTCTGGTAGAAATAAAGGATTGTTGCGAATATCTTCGGGTAATCGATCGCGATCGGTGTTGAGTATTACGGGGGAAGCAGCGTCAGTAAACAAAGAAATTTCGATCGCAGACTTATTTTGCCAACAGAAATCGAGCCATTGTTCGATCTTGACAGGATTTTGTTTATCGGGTTTAGCTTTTTGTTTTGGTCGAACCCAAAGATCGCTCCATAAAGCAGTACCCGATCGCGGTAAAATAACCTTAATGTTAGGATAGCGCGTTCTCATTGACAATAAATCCGTAGACCAACCCACAGCCAACCAAGTATCGCCGAGTGCCAGAGGTTGGAGATAGCGATCCGAACTATAAAATTTTACTTGTTGGTGTAGCGCAAGTAATTCCTTCTTCAAGTTGGGAATTGCTTTCAAATCTTTGCTATTGTAAGAATGACCGAGTTTTTTGAGAGTTAAACCAATTACCTCTCTAGAATCGTCCAAAAGAGAAATGCGCCCTTTACATTCTTCTCGCCATAGATCGCTCCAATCAGAAGGAATCCAACCCCAGTCTTTAATTTTGTCGCTGTCGTAGGCGATCGCAGTAGTACCCCAGCGATAAGGCGCGCCCCAAACTGCTCCATTTTCATCCAAATCGCCTTTGTTGTTGCGTTTGACCAGTTGTTGCCAAAGTGTGGGTAATTGCTGCCAGCCTGGTAAATTATCTAGATCGAGAGGTTCGATCGAACCCTGAGCGATCGCGCTTGCCAACCAAGCATCCCCCAAAGAAATTGCACTGGCAACTTCTGGAAGTTGTCCCCCAGGTAGAAAAAATAACAATTTGTTAAGAGCATTGCGCTTATCTAGTTTTCCCTGCCAAATCTCGAGCAAGTCGTATAAATTTTTTAAGTCAGGTTCTGGCTTAAAACTAAATCGATCGCTTTGAGCTATTTTTGCTTTAAAATTGCCGATTAACTGACGGGGAATTGAATTTTTTAAGAGTATTATTTTTAAGTTTGTTTGCTCGCGATTGCATCCTAACAATAATTGAGCGATCGCGTAAGCACTAAGATTAACTAAAAAAGAACGGCGGTTAAACATAAATTTATCTATAAAAAGATATAAATTATAGTCGAGCGGTTTTGTGTTTAATAATTATGTCAATTGACTATTATCAATTTTCCTGAGTATTTTTGCTCAAAAATCCCCACAATGGCGATTTGCATTAAAAGCATCAAAGGTGCAAATATACTTCGTTGTATCGAACGCTGCGATCGAAAAATTTTGGTAAGGAATTGACGATCGAGAGTAAAAACAATACGATTGAAGCTCTATTTTCTATTAAAAGAGAATAGTTAAAATAATCGGGAATAGTTCAAACTTTTTTTTGATTACCACTAGCATGAAAGAAAGCACTAACCAATTATTGGTAATCCCTATGGATGTACTGCAAACTCAAATGGTAGAGTTAGATCGTAAAGTCGATCGGCTCAACAATATTGTCGAAAGACTCAGTCAACAAATTACTGTTTTAGCCACCGATCGACCTCAACTAGAAGAAGAAACAGATTCTACGACACAAGTCGCCCAAAATATGTCTTATTCTTCTACTAAAATCAAGCAAAGTTATTTTGGTGCGGCTATGGAGCATAAAGATATTTTGTTAGATGATAGCAACGGTAAAAATAATATCAATTCTACAAACGAACAATCGCTGTCTCCTGAAATTCAAATTCGACGGCTGACAGCACAATTAACGGCGGCATACAATCGAATTGCAGCTTTGGAAGAACAACTACTAGCCAACCGAGTCAAGTATTAAGCCAATGATAATTGGCAAACAACCGTTCGATCGCCCCTAGTAACTGCATCGAAGTCCAATCTCGAACCAAATGAGCGGCGATCGCACATCCTCCTGCACCAACGCCTTCTTTAACAAAACCTCGCTCGTAAGCTCTTAATTGAGAATAACGAGAAGTAGCAAAACTTAAATTAGTCGCTAACAGGGGGACGAGGCTAATAGCCTTTGCCAAACCAACTGTATCGCCTGTTGGATCTTCTGCTACCCAGCGGGTTGTACCAACAACCAACTTGTTTAAATCGGCTTCTTTTCGCAAAAAATTGGCGATCGCTCGGCTCAAGGCGTAAACAGCCAACATTTGAGTACCACCAGCCAGCATGACTCCAATTTTGCGCGTTGCCGCGATCGCCATACCTGAAGCTACTATTTGCATGGGATCGCCTACAGCAGCCACAAGCTCTAAAGGATTAATAGCATCAGGTAGAGGTAACAAACCCGCTTCTTCTAATCCCATTTTAACCATCGACCATTTTTGTCCGTGATTGCAACTAGGATGGCTGCTATTGACCTTTCCCGCCGCTTCAATACCCAATCCAGTTAAAATCGAAAGAGCCGTTGTCGTGCCTCCAACGACGCATTCACCAATAATTAAATAATCTACCTCCTTTGACAATCTTTCCCCCCACAGATAACCTCGCTCGAACAAATGAACGACTACATCCAAAGGTAGTGCTTTACCAGAAGTAAGACAATTAGCAGCAATGCCACCGAGATCGATACAAGGTACGCTAGGCGCTACAGGCAATCCCGCATTAAATAAATAGACAGGCATTCCAGAAGCCTCAACGACAGCACGCGAAATTAGAACGGGAGAAGCACCAGCTTCTAAAGGAGGTAAAGGATATTGAGGATTTGGTTTAACTCCATTTACCAAAAACTCAGCATCGGCGATCGCGGTATACTTGCGATCTTCTGGAGTTGCACCCGCCGCAGAAATACCAGGAATCAAACCAGTCGCCGTAAAGCCCAAAATACAAGCAAACCCAGGCGATCTACCCCGATATGCCCGCAACCAGTCTTGTCCTTGTTTTAATTGGGTGTAAATCCTAATCATCGATCGCTCATGACAGGGAAAAGCCTTTGCGCGTCGCTCTCATCTTCTACCGCATCTGTTTCAAAAGTTGCAAACGCTGTTTTCATACATTCTATTGCTTTAGATAATTGTTGCATCACACAGACAACTTCCTCAATAAATTCGAGCGGCTGTTCGCACTCTAAATTCTCAGCCACATTTTCAGACTGAGATGCCAAAACATTAACGGCTCGATGACTAAGTTGTTTGACAATATTATCAATTAACTGTCGGGGTTACGGGGAATATGACTCATGACAAATTTTTGCCATAGCCAAGTTTATATATGGAGCGAGTCAGACACATGTAGACTTTTCAAATTGTCGATCGCCTATACATTCACCGTATAAATCTAATTTTTATCAGTGAAAATGCTTAGAGATTTTTGCTTAGTATAGCTAATAGCAATAATGAAATCAATCTAAACCTGCTGGCAACTTTGACTATTTACGATTTTTCCAGTATCCAGGCTCTCGGCTACAATGCATAACCGCCAGGATTAAAATACAGTCCTGTTCGATCGTATAAAGAATTCCATATGGAAACTTACGTGTCATGCATCGCCTAACGTCTTCATCAATTGCGGTGTAACGAGTAGGAGATTCTCTAATTCGATAAACTGCATCCTCGATCGCGTTGATAAATGCTTGAGCTATCTCAGTTCTTTGTTCAGTGTAGTATCGAACTGCATCAGCATATTCAGTAAGCGCATCAGGGTGAAATACATACCTCATGGCTCAAGTAATCGTCTTACTTGAGCTAAAGCCTCTTCTCCTGCGATCGGTTTAACAGATCCATCCCTAATTTCATCTCTTCGTCTTTTTGCTTCAGTTACCCAAGCTGTCTGAATTGTTGAATCAGTGCCAAATTCTAAGCTTTCTACTAACTTATCTGCTAAAATCGCCCTCGATGCGTCGGGTAGAGACAGGATCTCTTCTGTAAGTTGCTCTATTGACCTCATATACCTCGGAGAACTTTAAATCTTAGATTTATATCCTAGCAAAAACAGTCCACAGATGTTTCTGTGAAGCTAGCTCACGCCTGTTTTCGCTTTTTTTGATTATTCATAATCTAATAACACCCTCACCCAATGAGGCGGACGAGGAATCGGATTTCCCAGCCGATCTAAGATAAATAAAGCGATGACATGAACCACAAACAAGTAAACTAAATTATTGAGAACGATCGTTAAAACAGCAAAAATTTGAATCAACCAAATACTCGGTTGAGCTAGTAAACCTAAAATTAGAAAAATCCAGTCAATAAAATTGGTAATTTGGGTAATAACGTAAATCCAGAGATCTTCTCCCAATAGTACCGAAAGCAGCCAAAAGCGAAAGAAAAAACCGATCGCACCAATCAAAGCACCAGTTGCGATCGAAGCTAACCAGTTTGTTCCCCTGCGCCAAAAAGCTCCTAACTGTACCCCCATTAAACCATAGGGAATTAAAAAAATAATACTGCGAGTTGGCCCCATCAACACGGTTAATAATAAACCAGAAACCAAAGCAGACATCCAAGAAGCACGATTCCCCCAACGTAGATAAACTAGCGCGATCGGAATCGGAAAAAACATTCTCAATAATGGCCCAAGAGGAAAATAATAATTAATCAGCCAAATTAAACTAGCAGTACTGGCTAAAAAAGCAGTTTCGACAAGCATCAAAGTCTGACTGTTTTTAGCTGGCTTTTTGGTAAAGTTATTGGTGGATTGACGATCGCTTGGGGGCATTTTTGGTTCGTCCTCATCGATCCAATTAGTATCGTCATCTAAATCTAGAGAATTTAGGCGTTGGGGTAGTTGATTGTCTCGATCGTCAGAGGGCATATAATTGATTGTGCTTCAAAAATAACAATTGATACCAGCGATAAGATACTATGTTAGAGGTTTTTCTGGATTTCTCTATATAAATAAAACTGCGCGATCGTGGCGACAAATACTACTTGGACTCGACGGCACATTCTTTCTTTAGTTGATTTTACTCCAGCGGAATACGATACTGTTTTACAAACTGCGGCTAGCTTTCAAGAAGTTTTATCGCGAAGAACGAAAAAAGTTCCCGCCTTGCAAGGACAGGTAGTAGCTAATTTATTTTTCGAACCATCAACGCGAACTCGTAGTAGTTTCGAGTTGGCGGCTAAGCGTTTGTCTGCCGATATTCTCAATTTTTCTCCTAGTTCCTCTTCTTTGACAAAAGGAGAAACGATTTTGGATACGGCAAAAACCTATTTAGCGATGGGTACGGATATTATGGTAATTCGCCACAAACAAGCCGGAGTACCAATCGCCATCGCCGCTGAAATGGATCGTCTGGAGTCGGGAGTAAGTATTCTCAATGCTGGTGACGGACAGCATCAACATCCCTCTCAAGCTTTGTTGGATTTGTTTACCATCTGTTCTTTACTTAATAGCGAAAATCCTAGTTTGGATTTGCTTAAAGATAAAAAGGTGGCGATCGTCGGCGATATTCTTCACTCTAGAGTCGCTCGATCGAATATTTACAGTCTCACTGCCGCAGGTGCTAAAGTACATTTAGCAGGGCCACCCACTTTAGTACCTAAATTATTTTTGGGTTTAGTCGATCGAACTCGATCGAACAATCTTTTTTTAGATTGGGCGATCGAACCAGCTTTACAAGATGCCGATTTTGTCATGACGCTACGATTGCAAAAGGAACGGATGACCGCTAATTTGCTGCCCTCTGTGCGAGAATATCACCAGCTTTACGGAATTACGCGCGATCGCTTGCAATTATGTCATCCATTAGTTAAGGTATTGCATCCAGGGCCAGTCAATCGAGGCGTAGAAATATCTTCAGATTTGATGGACGATCCTCAGTTTAGTCTCATTTCTCAACAAGTGACTAGCGGTGTTGCAGTACGCATGGCACTTTTGTACTTAATTGGCAGTAATAAAAATTAGACTAATATTTTAAAAAGATTATAATTTTTCTTGTTTGACTTCTGTATAAATGGTATCTAAATTATCGAATAAGTGATAGTTTTCTTGAATACTTTATTTTAAGTTTGCTAATAATGCAATTAGCTTAATACCTAAACTTTAAAATCATTTAGTTAACTATGAATTCAGGAACAATAGAGCGTTTGTTTTTCTTAAAATCACGAATCCAAACAAAAATTTTTACTGCTTTTTTGGGATGGATTCCTACACCTGTAGGCACGATAATTCGAGGTTTAATCTATCCTGCTTTTTTCAAAAAAATGGGGCGATCGGTTAAAATTTATCGCGACGTTCGTTTCAATCAAACACGATGTGTGGAAATTGGCGGAGGAACGATTATACGTCGAGGTTTTGAATTAATCGTCGAAGCAAACAACCAAGTCAAAATCGGCGATCGCTCAATGTTTGAAAGAGACGTACAAATTTTAGCCCTAGGTGAAGGAAGCAAGCTTGAAATAGGAGAAGAGAATCATATAGCCCGTGGAGTCAATCTTACAGTTCAACCAGGAGGTTCGATCGAATTGGGCGACAATGTTTATATGGGTTGTTATAGCTGCATCACTAGCTATGGCAAAACTAAAATCGGCAAGGATTGTCTGATTGCCTCCCACTGTGGGATTTATGGACACGACCATGTTTTTGAAGACCTCAATCGTCCCATTAGAGAGCAAGGAATTAGAATTAAAAAAGGAATTACGATCGAAGATGATTGCTGGTTGGGTAGTGGTGTAAAAATAATAGATGGCGTTACTATTGGCAAGGGAAGCGTTATTGGTGCGGGAGCAGTCGTTACCAAAAATATTCCTCCTTATTCGATCGCAGTTGGTGTACCAGCAAAAGTAATCAAAAAAAGAACCGACTGTAAAATTGCGATCGCTTGAGTTTTCTTGCCATTTTTATTCACTCAAGCAGATTTTTTTATAGTTGAAAATTAATTTATGGTTACGATCGCATATAATTTTTTGCCAATAGTGAAATAGTCCAACTCAAAATCTTCACACAGATTTTAAACGACTTTGAATCATATTTTCAAAAGCATTAGATATGCGTTTTAAATGAGGTTCGGTATAGGGGAAATTATGAGCACGATCGAAATTATGTCGCATAGCAGCGTTAGCTTCAAAAACAAACAAACTACCATCAGGTGCAATGGTAAAGTCAATACCAAAAAAATCAAGATTAATAAGATCGCGAATCTGACAAAGTCGATTGAAATTGTCTTTGCCGAGATAATCGATAGGATTGTTTAGAAAAGACTTTTCTGCATCCTGTGTCCATTGCGTGTGTATCATCAGACTGTAACGATCGCCAGAATGAATATTCCAATCGTTATTAAATAAGTTGGCAACTGGGTAAAAATTTCCGTCAATAAAAAACACTCTTATTTTGTTAAAGATCTGCTGACTATTGCGACAATCATGAAATTGAATAACGTAGTAATCTCGATCGCGAGGACTACTATGAAAATATTCTTCTAATGCTCGATCGTTATCGATCCAACCAATACTAGTGCCTGTTTGAGAACCTACTTTGCGAACGATAAACGGAAAAGTAAATCCCATGCCAAAAATTTCTTTGGTAACCGCTGCCAAAGAAACCCCATCCCAGCTTACTTTTTCTGTTTTAGGAAATTTGACTCCTGAAATTGTGTTGAGGCGAATAGCATTTCGTTCGCGGGTAGTTTCGAGGATGCAGCGAGGATCGTTAATTAAAGGAACATCAGGATAGCGATCGACAAATCTGGCTGCTATTAGTAGAGAAGATTTTTTTAAGTCTGGACAGGCGATCGTATTAATCGACAAATCAAACTGAGGAATTTCTCTCAACTCGTCAATCTCATCCTCAAAAATATTAACTAAAATTGAGTTGTATCGTTCTTCCTCGAACAAATCCCTTAGAGAAAAATGACCCAACCGCAATATGCTTTGAAAAGTACCATCATTATTTTGAAGGATGCTATATTTTGAATCCTTAAAGCTGCGAATTCTAAGAATATTAGGTTTTTGCGGTTGGGGTTTGCCGATAAAAATATATGGATGCAGACGTGAAACTTGTTTTAAAATTTCTTGAGCTTGCTCGTAGTTTTCATTTTCATAGGCAAAACGAGACATCTCTAAATTACTTTCAAAGTCGTTTGGATTAATTTCCAAGCAACGTTGAAAAATTTTGGCTGCGATCGCAAACTTACCAATATGAACTAAGAATTCTCCGAACTCTCTCAAAATTTCCACTTCATTAGGAGCTAGTGCAATGGCATTTTGGTAGTGTTTGAAGGCATTTTGAAAGTCGCGTTCATTTCTAAGTTTTATTGCTAAAGCAATTTGTTTTTCAGCCTCAGTCAATTTTTGATTCGGGATTTCTTTTGTCTGGTTAAATTGCAAACTTGAGCGATCGTCTGGGCTGGATTTAGCAACCATTGCGATCGAAGGGATAGATTGCTCGCTGTTTTCAGTAACCAAAGCTTTGGTTAGATGAATCGGCTGTTCCTCACAGGCTAGACGATCGACATGAAGACGTACTCGATACAATAGGCGATCGTTTTCTGGAGACAATTCTGTTCTTCCGTGAAGTGCTTTGGTATTGTGAATTAATAAAATTTGTCCTGGTTGTAGAGCGAACTGGAATCCTAGTTGGGTTGATTCCAGCAGATCGTCTAAACCTTGAATAACAGCCAAATGTTTGTCAGACAAAGAACAGTTATCTGTTGCGCTCGTACGTTCGATTTGCGCCTTATAATACTTAATATGCTCGTTACCTTCTTCACCGAAGATAATAGGAGACAAACTATTTTCTAACGGATATACTGGTGCGCGCAACAAATCTTTAGCTTCAGGATCGAGCTGTCGTATTATATCTTCACTCGGAATGACAATTGATTCACCACCAACAGAGTCGGCAACTATGCACTGAAATGCAACCAACTCATGAGGTTTTTCCCTATAGGACGAATCTGTATGAGGTGTCAGAGCAAGATGGGTGCGACTGTAATTAGTTCCCACTGACCTAAATTGAATCTCGGTATTTTTTGAACCGTCAATTCGGACTTTGGTAAAAGAGATTTTCTCTTGTTTTGGATTAGCATCTTCGGCAACAGAACTATTAGAGTCTATGGTTTGAATCGCTTGGGAAAGATTAATTAGATTCGTGCGATCGCCAACCGCAGGATAGCCATTGACAACCACAAAATGAGGATAATTTTCTAAAGTTTTACAGATGGATCGAGCAAGCTCTTGAAGCTCTGCTGTACTCTTGTTTCTGGCATCTGCAAAAAAATTGCCTATTTCAAGAGTAGGAAGATCTAATGTTTTCACTGTCTTTCTCTTTGAACGAAGGCAGAAGCCTTGGTAAATTAGCGCTGAGACGATGCTACTTTTTTTTGTTTGCTGGAAACCGATCGATATTGCTTATTTCTCGATCGAATCGAAGATAGACGAAAGTCACATGAACGCTTTTATCGGTAAAACCAAAAAATTCCTGACATAGAATAGGTCGATCGGGGGTTGCGGGCGAGTATTCCCAACAACCCCAATCAGCCGAAATTTTAAAATACTCTACTAAAATCGATCGCCTTAATCGTCATCATCACCTTTGCCTTTGCCATGGTAATAACCACCACCAGAAATACCACGCAATGCGAGATCTGATAGATCCCGCATTGCGTCTTCTATTTCGGAAATTTCGGCATTGGATAGTAAACTATTGTTAGAGGAAACCAGCTCTTCGATTTTGATTTTCATCTTTAATACTTGATTAGAGTTTCCACAATCTTTTTAGAGATCGCTTTTTTTACCCATAACACGAACTTTTTAGAAGAGCGATTAACATCAATTTAATATTGATTATTATATTTTTAACAAACTAAGACTTGTTTTAATTGCAAAACAGCTTTTGGCAACGTCGCAGCTAACTTTTGCCATTAATAACCTTATCTTAATGTCGTTGGGTTGAGTTCGATTTGATACACTTGGCTTTTTTCTGGCAAATCTAGCCTCTGATGTCTCTCGACTCCTTTTAAATCCCCGCCCAGCACCCGACTGTTAAGAGTTCCCTGTTCCCTGTTCCCTGTTCCCTTTTAACGATCGCCACACAAATAACTCTTATGGTAGAGTGAAAATAAATTTTAAATTACTAGTATTTTCTTATAAATAACCAATAAAATAAGGTAGTTTATTCGCTATGAGTTTTAAAGAGAAAGCCGAAGAACTTATCAAAAAAGCTGAAGCAAGAAGTGAAAAAATTGATGGAAAAATCGAAGAAAATTTGGGTAAATATTCTAACGATTCCAGAGAAATAGAGAAAGGAAGAGAACAACAAGCCCAAGCAGCAGCTAAAAGACAGGCTGCCGAAGATCTTGAAGACAAAGCCAACAATTAATTACTAAATAAACGATCTCAAGGTTTTGAGATCGGCTCGAGGTCTAGAATGTAAAACAAATAGTTTTAAAAATAGTTTTGCCCAAAATTTAATTGAAGCATTTACGCTAGACCTAAATTTAAATTAATTGAAAAGTAAAGCCGCTAGCTAATATTGTATGGTTAGCTAGCGGCTTTACTTTTATTTATTTGATGAATATTTAAAAATTAATTCCGTATTGTCTCTGTAAGCTTTCTTGGTCGGTGTTTTGAATTAGGGTATTGCCATGACCGATCGCCGCACCGCTATTAACAGCTTCTTGTTTGTTAATTTGAGTTTGGGGATCGCCACCATGACCGTTAAGATAGCTATTTACATCAATTCCATTTTGAATGCTGGTTTGATCGGTATTTTGAACGACTGTGTTGTTAGTTCCAATTGCGGCGGCACTATTTTTAGAACTTTGGCTGTTTACTTGTGTTTGCTGAGCAAAAGCAGTCATGGGAACGAGAGTTAAAGCGACGGTAGCGATTAAACCAAAAGATTTGTTAAACATTTTCCTAGACCTACAATTTGAATTGCTTTGTTTTTTGCTGATATTTTTAAATACGTCAGTCTAGATTTTTTTATGCAAATATTGCGATCGAAACCAAGTCAGTAGAGAGGCGACCGATCGCATAAATTCTATTACGTTGTCGATTGAGTTAATTGTCGAAAAGTCAAGAAATACCAAATTACTTGAAACAATCTTAATTTTTTGACTATAAAAAAATAAATAAGCAAGTTTTCAAAAAAGTTAAACCCTTACAATCAGCGACTGATATTGCCGCTCGTCCGTAGCGGAAGTTTCCACTATAGGAATCAGATGAAAAACGATCGAGAAAAAAAAAGCAAGAGCGAAGATTGGGACAATACAGTAGATTCTCTGGAACTTCTTTTGCATCGAATGATGTATCGAATTCGTCAGTCCTTGGAATTGTCAGCCATACTTTCAGGAACTGTTGCTGAAATTAGAGAGTTTTTAGATACCGATCGCGTCAAAATCTATCGATTTGATGATGATGGCAGCGGTCAAGTAGTCGCTGAATCGAGACAACCTCAGCGCTTGCCATCTTTACTAGGGCAACATTTTCCTGCCGAAGACATTCCCGAACAAGCTCGTAAACTGTATGTGAAAACGCGTCAGCGCACCCTTGTCGATATCTCTCGTCAGGAAATTGGTATTAGTCCTCTCGATTGTTCGGAAACAGGAAAGTCTCTAAAACTAGAAAGCATTCAATTTAGAGCAGTAGACCCCTGTCATATAGAATATCTTACTGCCATGGGCGTGCAGTCTTCTCTTGTCGTGCCAATTTTACATAGCGATTACCTGTGGGGATTATTAGTATCCCATCATAGTTTGCCCAGGCAAATAACAGAAAAAGAATTGCAAGTAGTGCAGTTAGTTGCCGACCAAGTTTCGATCGCGATCGCTCATTCCACCTTACTCAGTCAAACCCGCGCCCAAGCTCAACAAGAAGCAACCATTAATCGAGTCGCTAAATTGCTGCATTCGATGACGGAAATACAAATACAACAAGCATTGGAAGAGACAGTTTCGGCTTTGCAAGGTTCGGGAGGTAGAATTTATATTTTTCAAGACGTTGATGAAGCTTGTGCGGAATGCGATCGCACTGTTGCCGAAGTTTATAGCTGTGGAGAGCAATTAGTTTTAAAGTCGATCGGCAAAAATCAACACACAGACTTGCTCAGTGACCAGTCAAAAGTGTTACATAGAAGTAAAGCAGCAGGTGAAAACATAACTGAATCTTCAATTGCGATCGAAACGAATCCTCAATGGCAAAAATGGTTAGAAAAAAAGGTAAAAAGCGATCGGAATAATCCAATCTTGTCGATCGAAGATGTAGAACAAGCTTCATTGCCATCAAAACTAGTTTCAGCATTTTTATCTGCTCGAATTAAAAGTTTATTAATTATTCGCTTACAGTATCGACAGCATTTGTTGGGTTATCTGATTATTTTTCGCCCCAGCATTAATATCGAAACTTTGTGGGCGAGACGATTCGATCGCGACGATCCGCGTAATTTGCGACCAATACAGTCTTTTGAAACTTGGAAGGAGTTAAAAGAAGGTCAAGCGCGCGTCTGGACTAATTCAGAAATCGAACTAGCACAAGCTTTAGGCAGTCATTTTGGCATGGCAATTCACCAATATCAACTCTATCAAAAAGTTAGCTGCCTTAATCTCGAATTAGAGCGAGATATTAACAATCGCAAGCAAGCAGAAGCCAAAATTAATGCTTTAAATGCCGAACTAGAAAAAAGAGTAGAAGAAAGAACAACTCAACTACAACAAACAAATTTAGAATTGCTGCACGAAATAGAAGAACGAAAGCAAGCCAAAGCTTTACTAGAGAGAATATCTCATCAACAGGAATTAATTTTAAACTCAGCAGGAGAGGGAATTTATGGGTTAAATCGGCAAGGAAAAATTACCTTTATTAATCCAGCAGCAGCAAAAATGCTTGGATATGAAGTCAAACAATTGCATAGTCAATACATCGATCGAATTTTAAACCACTGCAACTCAGAAGGAGAAAAATATCATATAGAAGAAAATCCTATTTATACCACTATCCAAACTGGAGCGATACATCATGTTTGTGACGATCTATTTTATCGACGCAATGGAACTAACTTTCCTGTAGAATATGTCAGTACTCCGATCTCTGAAAATGGCAACATCGTCGGAGCGGTAGTTATTTTTAAAGACATTACCGAACGACAGATCGTAGAACGCATGAAAGACGAATTTGTCTCGGTGGTAAGTCACGAACTGCGAACGCCTCTAACTTCGATTCGCAGCTCTTTAGGAATATTAATTAGCGGTTTTTTAAAAGATCGACCAGACAAAAGCCAGCGCATGTTAGAAATTGCCTTTGATAATTCTAATCGTTTGGTACGTTTAATTAACGACATTCTCGATTTGGAGCGAATTAAATTTGGCAAAATAACTATGGAAAGACAAACCTGCAACGCTGCCGATCTGATGACTCAAGCAGTTGAAGTGATGCAGGCGATGGCCGATAAAGCCAAGATTAAAATTTCCTTCAAACCACTGTCGATTGAGTTAAAAGCAGATGGCGATCGCATTATTCAAGCTCTTACCAATTTATTGAGCAACGCCATTAAATTTTCACCTCCTCAAACTACAGTAGACCTCACAGCCGAATTACAAGACGAGCGAACGGTATTATTTAAACTTCAAGATCGAGGGCGCGGCATTCCCGAACATAAACTAGAAGCAATTTTCGATCGCTTTCAACAAGTCGATGCAAGCGATTCTCGTCATGAAGGGGGAACTGGTTTGGGATTGGCAATCTGTCGCAATATTGTCGAACAACATGGAGGCAAAATTTGGGTGGAGAGTATTTTAGACAAAGGAAGTACTTTTTATTTCACTTTACCCATTAGCGATTAATCGCTCGTTTTTGTTCGATTTGTTTTACCTCACAAATTACTCATATTTTTCTTCTAATCTCACAAAAAAGCCATAGCTATCGGTTTGACAAATTCTGGAGACGAACTAATAGCTAAGTGGGCAAAAGTAAATAAAGAAGAAAAAATGACCAAACGCATTTTAATTATTGACGATGAAGACGACATTCGAGAAGCAACCCAAGTGTGTTTGGAAGTAATTGGTGAATGGGAAGTTCTAACAGCTAGTTCTGGTCTTGAAGGTTTGGCGATCGCCGCAACCCAACAGCCCGATGTAATTCTTTTGGATGTAATGATGCCAGATATGGACGGCTTAGCTACTTTTGAAAAATTACGAGCTAATCCCGATACTCAAAATATACCCGTCGTTTTTTTGACAGCAAAAACACAACCTGCCGAACAGCGTCAACTTACCCAACTAAATGTAGCTGCGGTAATTAACAAACCTTACGATCCTTTTAATCTCTCAGAGCAAATAACACAAGTACTAATAAATTAAATACGCGCTTTTCTATTTGTCGATCGCACTTATTTAAATTCTGCTCCATAAAACTTAGCCAAACTTGGCTATTCAACTAGAAACTTACTTCTAGAGGGTTTACTTACCGCTTCATCCTAGCTCGTCGGCGAGTACTAGTCCACGGTCGTTAATTCGGATAGAGCCTATCCTATTTG
>JBOFLQ010000007.1:0-2518 GCA_051657945.1 Xenococcaceae cyanobacterium
GCGTCTCTACAGATAAATTTCGCGTCTCTACAGATAAATTTCGCGTCTCTACAGATAAATTTCGCGTCTCTACAGATAAATTTCGCGTCTCTACAGATAAATTTCGCGTCTCTACAGATTAATTTGGCGTCTCTACAGATAAATTTCGCGTCTCTACAGATAAATTTCGCGTCTTTACAGATTAATTTGGCGTCTCTACAGATTAAATAAATTCTGAATGTCTTGTCGGTCGAATTTTTGAACCAAATTTTCTAGCGTAAACTTCGGTGAATTCTGCACCAAACAGAAGAATTTGCGCCGAATAATAAACCCAAGCCAAGAAAATAATTAACGAACCCGCAGCACCATAAGTCGATCCAAAACTACCTTTGCCTAAATATAATCCCAATAAAAGTTTACCAAGACTAAATAATAAAGCTGTCATTATTGCGCCTACGCTAACATCTTTCCAAGCGATTTTTGCATCGGGAAGATATTTGTACATTAAGGCAAATAAAAAGGCAATAAAACCAAAAGAAATTAAGAAATTTAAAATTTGCCAGATAAATTCAAAACCAGGTAAATAACTATGTCTAAAATTACTTAAAGCCGACAAAGCAGCACTAACAACTAAAGAAACGAGCAATAAAAAACCGATCGCCAGTACAATACCAAAAGACAATACTCTTTTTCTAATTAAAATCCAAATACCTTTTTCTGGTTTTGGTTTGACATGCCAAATTTTATTCAGAGCATCTTGAAGTTCGGCAAAAACTCCCGACGCACCTAAAAGTAAAACCGCTACACTGATTAAAGAAGCGATACTACTAAGGTCTGGTTGACTGGCATTATCGATCGCCATCTGAATAGCTTCTGCTCCTTTTGTACCTACCAAACCTTGCAATTGACCGACAATTTCACCACGAGCGGCATCTCGACCAAAAATAGCACCAGCGATCGCGATCGCAATTGTTAGTAATGGCGTAATTGAAAAAACCGTATAATATGCCAAAGATGCAGCCAATTGAGAAGCATTATCTTCTTGCCATTCTTTAAAAGTTTCGGTTAGTAATTTCCAAATTATTGTCAATTTCATCGATCGATTACCAATTGCCACCAAAAAATAAAAGGAAGTGAAAAAATTTTAGTTTCTCCACTTCCAAAAAGTTATTCTACTGCACTGTCAAGAACATTCAATTTTACACTTTGCAATTAAAGGAAAACAAAAAGGAACATGCGTTATTTATATTATTAAATATATAAAGTTAACGGCTTATGCGTATCCTCCCTAAGAAATAATTTTGGTTTTACCGATCGATACGAAGTGCGATCGAACAGACAACAAAAATTAGAAGTTGAAAATCGAACTTCAATTTTGTTATTGGATTTTTCCAAGCGCTTTATTTAATTCGATCGGAGTATTATATTCTTCGTCTTCGGGTAATTGTTCTAGAAGATCGAGGATTTCATCCTCTGCACCTTTTTCTTCAGCGTAATCAATTAAATCGTCTTTGGTAGCAGGATAATCCATACCCTTAAGATATTGTTGAACGCCTACTGGATTTGCGGCTGCCATGATTAAAATCCTCAATCGATCGTTAACAATTAGCATCTTAAAAGTCTTCTGTTAAAACTAACTTCATACTCTAGATTTATATTTACCCGATCGCTGCTTCTATCCATAGATAGAGCAGAAGACTAAAGCAAGATTGTTAGCCTAATCTGTATCGTATTTATCCAAAGAGAGAGAACATGGTTTCTACCAATCAACCTCAAGCTAAAACGACAGAATTCGAGCAATCGATCGAGGTTTTTGCACCAGCCGATCGCATTTTTGAATATCTTGCCGATGTAAAAAACGTACCTGAATATTTACCAACCGTCAAACGCGCCGAAGCCCAACAAGGCGAAAGAATTCGCACTCAAGGACAAGTAGGCGAAAAAACTTACGATTCAGACGGACATTTTCGTCCCAACAAAGAAAATCAGCGAATTGAATGGGGTTCGGACGGCGAAAATGATTACGGTGGATGGCTTCAAGTCCAAGATAACGGCGGTACTAACTCACAGGTAACGGTACACATTCACTACAATCCCCAACCTGAAAAGTTACAGCACATGTCTGAAAGTTCCCCCGAACATAGCTTTGAGTCAGCTATGAATGAAGGTATTGGTAAAACCCTCGAATCGATTAAACGCATTTGTGAAGGACAAGGCGGCAAACAAGAAATTTCACCCAATCAATAAAAAATAAGGAACAGGGAACAGGGAACAGGAAATAGGAAATTTGAACCAACCAGATCCATAACTTAAACATACAGTCAAAACACTGAAAAAAAAATAAAGTTATGTGGATTGAAAAGTTAGCAAGATTTGGCTACGCTGCCAAAGGTTTTGTTTATGGACTGGTTGGTTTTTTAGCAGTTTTAGCGGCATTAAATGCAGGGGGTAAAACCACAGATACTAATGGCGCACTGACGACGATCGCCTCCCAACCTTTTGGGGTGTTTTTATTAATATTAATCGCGATCGGTTTGGT
>JBOFLQ010000008.1:0-17120 GCA_051657945.1 Xenococcaceae cyanobacterium
TGCTGCGATTGGCGAAGCAAAAAGACAAAGAGGAAATGCTAAAAGTAAAACCTTGTTTATTGTTTTTTTGGTAAACATGGTTTGTAAAGCTAAAGAGGTTATTTTAGCACAGCCACAAATTACTAATTCAAAAGAAGGCGTGACGTGCAGAAGGCGCATATGTTTGATTGAAAGGTGAGATTTGCATTGCTTGAAAACACCCGATTTTGGCGTTCAATTGAACCCGCCGCCAAACGCTTAAATAACGTTTTAATTTAATTTGTTTTAAACAAATCTAAGTATGTGTTAGTTTTTCTTGGATTTTTTCGACTAAGCGATCGATCTCTTCGGGAATATTGAAATAATGGACGCAAGCGCGAATACAAATCGGATCGGCGATCGTTCTTAAGAAAAATTTTTCTCTTTCTAAATCCTTGACTAACTCTTCGTGAGAAATACTTCCCGCCGTCATTTGAAAAGAAACTAATCCTGCTTCTGGTGGTGAATTTTTCAGACAATTAATGCCATCAAGATTAGACAATTTTCGCCAGAGATATTCGCTTAACTGACAAATTTGTTGATATCTTTGTTGTGAATTTCCCCATTGTTGATGAGTCGCGATCGCTTCTCTCAAACCTTCATATTGTGGATAAGCAGAAGTGGCAATTTCAAATTTTTGTCCGTTTTGCTTCCAATTAATTATGCGACCTATTTCGTCAACTTCTACGCTTCGCCAACCAATAAAAGTAGGATTCAATCGATCGAACGCTTCTGGACTTATATACAATCCTCCTACTCCTGCTGGCCCACACATCCATTTATGACCTGTAAAAGCATAATAATCGGCTTTTAATTCGGTTAAGTTTAATGACACAGAACCAGCCGATTGCGCCGCATCTACTAAAATTTGAATTGGTTGACTACTATGGGGATATTCGTGACAAATTTCGACAATTTCTTCCAGAGGTAAAACTTGTCCCGTATTCCATAACAAGTGACTTAATATAACTAAGCGCGTATTCGCAGTGAGACATTGATAAATAACCTCAACTGGATCGCCTTCGTTAAGAGTTTCTAAAATAGAACAGGTGATAACTTCTACCTTGTAACGTCGAGATATTTCTGCAACAGCAGCAATAACACCAGGATGCTCGCAATCAGTCATTAAAATACGATCGCCAGCTTTCCAGTCAATTCCCCACAAAGCAATATTGCAACCAGCAGTAACATTTTCTGTCAGGGCGATCGTCTCTGGTGCAGCACCTAATTCATTTGCGATCGCCATTCTAGTTAAGGCATTTTGTTGTGCAATCCAAGCATTTGCTTTGAGAGAAAATGGTCCTACTTCTTGAATATATTCGTAAGCTTTAAAAATTGCCTCAAATGCAGGACGAGGCATGATGCCTTGACCGCCAAAGTTAAAATAAAACTTATCGGTTAAGGTGGGAAATTGCTGTCTGTATTCTATTAAATTCACAGTCGATCGAGTGTAATGTTATTTTGAATGCCGATGTTTGTTTTTAAACACACAAAATATTATCGAGTTTTCTCAAAAAAATAGTCGCGATCGCGACTACCAAATTTTTGAATGTATTGGATTGTCTATGGAATAGAATCTTGAAAATATGAAGCGTTAAGACTCAAATCGTTTTGTCCTTCAACAATAGCAATCAATTCATCACCTACAAAAATACCCGTACCTTGTGGTAAACCAGCAGGAGATGCACCGAGACGATAGTCACCCAAACCACCCGCAACTTCGATCGAATCGCGGGTGCGATCGAAGTTTTGAATTAAAGCATAATCCTCATTGCCAGCTTCATCGTAGTAAACTTCCTTACCTACTTCTCCTGGTATATCGATACCTCCAAATCTGACTCCGTTGACTCCATTATTAAGATCGACGCTAGGTATTTTACCGAGTACGAAGCGATCGGTGCCAGCAGCACCTACTAATGTATCTCTGCCGCTTACACCAATTAAATAATCATAATCGCGATCGCTCGGTGTTGCATTTATAACAGCATCTCGATCGCGGCTGAGAATGTAGTTATTTTGGTTAGCACTAAGAAAAATTTGATTATCACCTTTGACATGGACAACGGTGGATTGATTTTGATTGATGTTATTTTTTTTAGCCATAAGTTTCCTTGAAATGCCCAGATAGCTATTATTAGTTTCCTTACGTTTCGTTACTACAAAGTATGCATTTACGATCTGATTTTTGTTTTAAAGCTTATGGAATCGAGTCTTAAAAATATGAAGCGTTAAGACTCAAATCGTTTTGTCCTTCAACAATATTTTGAATTAAAGCATAATCATCATTGCCAGCTTCATCTTATTAAACTTCTTTTTAGAAACAAAAAATTTAATTCTTTTGTTTTTTGAATTTCCTAAAAATAGATTACTTATCTAATTTGATTTGTGAATATGTTATTCAACTTATTGTCGATCTAGATATATTTTCAAGATTGTTTTTATTCGCTCGATCGCTTAAACATATATCATTTTTTTTCTAGATCATAAATACACATCTTAGTTGTATCTGTATTTATCTATTTATCTGCGTTCATCTGCACGGCGGGTAAACTTGGACGAGGAAACCTCACGGCGGATAGACATATCTGAACGGCGGCTAAACTTTTCTGAACGGCGGCTAAACATATCCGAGGAAACCTCGGATATTTCCGCACAGGATTCCTCAGCCGATCGCCGCACAGGATTCCTCAGATATTTCCGCCTCGTCCAATCCCGCCCCCTTTATCTGTGGACTCTTTTTTAAAATTATGATTTATACAAGAAATCTAATAATTAAAGAAGGCAGAAGTACAAAGAAAGCGATCCGAGACATATGCCACAGATTACACGGTTGGGGTGCGATCGAGTATCAAGAGTTAGATTTTGATTTAACAACTTGCGCCTAGATTGTAGTTCAGTTTCTATTCCCGATTACTAATAAATTCTACCTCGCCATTGCTTGGGTTTTTGCACTGAAGAAATCAGAATGCGTAAGACAGCTAAAGGATCGGCAAAAGGAGACAACCAGAATAATTTTGAAGCAAAAGAAAATTGTTTGGGGCGATCGTAAGATCGAGCGATCGCCCATAACAAAGCAAACCGAATTGTTAGTAAAAATAAATTTAAACCCAGCGCGATCGCTAAACTTAACGAACCATAACCCAACAGCCAGCAACCTAATAATAAGAAAGATAAAATTAACGGCAATCCCTGCACATTCAGCAACAACCAAAAATCACTCCAAACTTGTCCCGGTGAAGAAGCATCTTTAAGATCGAGCGATCGCCCCCACTCTCGCCAAGTTTCTGCTGCGCCTTCATACATCCTTACCTTGAAAATTTTCGAACCGTCGAGAAAGCCGACTTTAAAACCAGCCGCAGCAATTTGACGCGCTAAAGTTACATCATCGCAAAAAGAACTAGACGCGCTAGAATAACCCCCTACTTTTTCTAAAACCGATCGACGACATAAAAAACACTGTCCGTTTGCCATAACGCGATCGGGATTTTGGGTATTAACTCCCGCCGAATCAAAGCGATAAAGCAAAGTTATTAGTAATGCCGGTTGCAACCACCATTCGCCTGGATATTTAAGAATAAACTGTGGCGCTAGAGAAATTAAATCGTAATTTTCTTTTTCGGCAGCATCTAGCAAACTAGCTACCAAACCTTTTTGCGGTTGGGTATCGGCATCAATACCCAAAAACCATTCGCTTTCTACAGAAGTGTTTAAAAAACCCGTATGCAATGCCCAAGGACGACCAACCCAATTATTAGGCAAAGGATCGTCAGTAATCAAGTGAAAACGGGAATCATTTAAAGCCGTTTGTTTGACTTTTTCCTGAGTACCATCTTGGGAATTGCTATCGACAATAATTATTTCCCTAACTTCATCGCCCTGAATACTCAAACCATGCAAACAATTATCGATTCTTTCTACTTCGTTGAGTGTGGGAACAACTACACTTACTTTTCCTTTTATTTGAGCAGAAGAGTTTTTAGGCTGCAAAGGAGGACGGCGGATCGCCCCTTTAACCAGACGAGATAATAAAATTAAAGCAGCCGTTCCCTGACACAGTAATAGTACCAGGGAAAACGCACCAATAATTTCAGCAATTGCACTTTGTGCAGGCGTTGCGATCGCACTCACTCAGAAACTACTCCCACTGAGGATACAGGCACTTTAACAGACGCTATTTCAACTGGCGCGATCGTTGGTTGGAAAGAAGTAGCGACTTTGTACATTACCAATAGGGGCGCAACACCTAGCACAAATCCTAAGAAAATAGGAAGATAAATACCGCCAGCGATGCTAAGAATAGTTGCAAAAGCAAAATTACTCAAATAAATTGCCAGGGGTAACTGTAATTCTTGTCGTGGCAAGGTTAAAGGTTTTGCTTGCCAAATTAAGGTTGCTACTGTCATATATAAAACACCCGTACCAAACCAACCTGCAAAGTTTTGATAGGGCATGCCAAAAAATGCTCCTGGTTGTTCCCAAACCCAGAAGGGAACAGAAGTTTGACTCATGGCTGGATCGAGAACAAAATCCCAAGAAGTTAGTAACAAAGAACCAAAACCGATCGCGATCGCATTACGCAACCAATTTGGTAAACTAAAGTTGGCTAATGCAGCACGCGCGATAATATAAGCACTAAATCCTAGATAAAACCAAGACAAAGGAATCGTAAACGGTACGAGTCCAGCAATTTTATAGCCCAAACCGCTTAAATAACGATAGTGACCAAATGGAAAACCAGTACTAGTACCCAAAAGTTCGCTAGACAGAGAAATTACGAGCGCTGGTAGCATAAAGCCCAACCAGTGCCAAACACCCAAAGTTCGATAGGCATATAGCGCAACAGCAGCCGTCCCAAACAGCATGTAAATAACGCCACCACCACTCATCGACCAACTAAGAGCTTTATTGCCAATTTCTCCAAGTTCTGATAACTTTGCTAAAAAATATGGATTCGGTAAGACTAGCAATATTCCCGCCAAGCCAAAAACCATGGACAAGATATGAGCGATCGATAAATAACGTTCGGCATTGACAAGCTTGTTCATAAATTACTAATCATTTAGTGAATTCAGCACTGATATTGTTTACAAATCTTAATAAAGATTGTATAACGAAATCTTTTAATATTATTGGACTTTGATATTTGTTTCTAAAAATCTCTCTTTGGTAGAAAGTTTTAGTTTTTCTCCTCGAATCGATCGATCCAACAATTCGATCGGATGCATCAGAGGAATCTCTCTTGCTTGCAAACCCATATGTTTCTTGATTTGCAGAGAACAGCCAGGATTGGAAGAAGCAATTAATTCCGCACCAGTATTCAATAAATTTTCGACTTTTTGAGTACCTAATTCATCAGCCACATCAGGCTGTAGCATGTTATAGATACCAGCGCTACCACAACATAAAGCAGCGTCGATCGGTTCTTTTAATTTTACACCTGGAATTTGCTGCAATAATTGACGGGGTTGCAAACTAATTCTTTGTCCGTGCAGAAGGTGACAGGCATCTTGATAGACGATTTTTAGTTCGCGATCGCTCAAAGGTAACAATGGTGAAGTTAATCCTATTTCGCACAAAAATTCTTGAATATCCTTTACATTTGCCGAAAACTGTTTGGCTTTTTGAGAATATTCTCGATCGTCTTCTAAAATATGACCGTATTCTTTTAAAGTGTGACCGCAACCAGCCGCATTAATAATTACTGCATCAACATTTGTATCTGCAAAACTATCGATCATTTGTCTGGCTAAAGCTTGCGCTTGTGCTTCTTGTCCTTGATGCGCCGGTAAAGCAGCACAACAGCCTTGAGTCTTGGGAATAACCACTTCGCAGCCATTAGCGGTTAAAACTCTAACGGTAGCCTCATTAACTGGCGAAAAAAAGAGACGTTGTACGCAACCCAAAATTACACCAACTCGAAATCTTTTTTGACCGATCGCGGGAATAACATCGGGTAGATCTCGAGCAAAAAAATCGTCGGTAATTTTTGGTAAAATTGACTCCATCGCCCCCAAACGCGGAAAAAATTGTTTGAGTAATCCCGTCTGTCTGACCAATTTTTGCAAACCAGATTTTTGATACAACCAGAGAGAAGGAAGAAACAGACGCAGGCGATCGGGGTAGGGAAAAACATTAAAAATTAACGCTCTAATTAATCGATCTTTTAAATCTCGTGGCTGATTTCTTTCTACTTGGGGACGAGTAGCGCTAATCAATTTGTCATACTGTACTCCCGAAGGGCAAGTAGAAACACAAGCAAGACATCCCAAACAAGAATCAAAATGTTGTGTCGTTGCTTCTTGTAATCCAGCTTCTCCTTGATTGATGGCATTCATTAAATAAATTCTGCCACGAGGAGAATCCATTTCTTTGCCAATAACTCGATAGCTAGGACAAGTAGAAAGACAAAAACCACAGTGAACGCAGGTATCAATTAATTCTTGAGAGGGTGGATTTTGAGAATCGAATCCTTTTATTTCTCGATCGATTAAATTTTTGACATTAAAACTATTAGATTGCTCTGGAGTTAATTCATCTAAATTTGTGACAGAATTCTCTGATATCTGCATAATTTTCGATCGATTAGGTTATTTAAAAAATGATTATTTCTGATGATTTGTTTTTTTTTATAAACTTATTCTACGTATCCTAGCAAAATAAGAGGGGTTAGGGGTTAGGGATTAGGGATTAGGGATTAGGGGTTAGGGATTAGGGATTAGGCAACGGGGCTAAAATATGACATACAGACTAGTAATCGAACCACAACAAAAACAAGACGATCGCCTGAGTTTAACTCCCCAACAACAACATTATCTAATCGTAGTTTTACGAATGAAACAGGGCGATCGCTTTGTGGCGATGGACGGACAAGGAAAAGCTTGGCTAGCTGAAATAGTCGGTAACTCAGCAAAAATAATCGAAGAGATCGCACAATCTACAGAATTACCAGTCGCCATAACATTAATAGCAGCCTTACCCAAAGGTAACGGTTTTGATGAAGTAGTTCGTAGCTGTACAGAATTGGGAGTAACTACTTTTATGCCAGTCATCAGCGATCGCACTTTACTTAAACCCAGTCCCAACAAACTCGATCGCTGGCGCAAAATTGCCACAGAAGCAGCCGAACAATCAGAACGCCAAATCGTACCCGCCATTCTCGAACCAATCAAATTTACAGAAGCGATCGACATGGTAGTCGATTCCAAAACCGATTGCTATATTTGTGTTGCTCGCGGCAATATTTCCTATTTATGGAATTGTCTGTCGCAGCACCAACCCGACAAAAGCACAATTGTCATTGCGATCGGCGCAGAAGGTGGTTGGACGGAAAAAGAAATCCAATCTGCTTGTGCGCTTGGTTTTCAACCAGTTTCCCTCGGTCGTCGCATCCTACGCGCTGTTACCGCACCGATCGCGGCTGTTTCTTTAGTAGTTGCTGCGATTGAGTGCTGAGTACAAACTTTTGTAGGGACGTTTTATGGAACGTCTAATCCCTAATCCCTAATCCCTAATCCCTAATCCCTGTTCCCTGTTCCCTACTCCCTGTTCCCTCTCACCGTGCTAGAACAAATCGCTGAGGCTTTAGAGCGTCGAGACATTGCTACTGCATCTTTGTTGCTCGAGAAATTGCAACAACAACAACCAGAAAATCCTTGGTTGCAGTTTTATCGCGCGCGTCTTGATGAGATGCAAGGAAGGTTAACTCAAGCTGAGGAATTGTATCGAGAAATTTTGCGCGTCTCGATTAACTCAAAAGTTAGCGCTCAAGCACGTCAGGGATTGCAGCGCCTGGTAGATTTGGAGAAAAATCAAAAAGAAGTCGCGATCGCCAACGCCAAAACCGAACCAGGTGGCGAGGAATTAGGAATGTTAATTTTGGAGGCGATCGAGCCAGCAGCAAAAGCTACTGCTGCGTTAAAATTATCACAGATAATGGAAATCGATCTTTATACCGCTCGCCTTCAACTACCGAGTCGTTCTTGGAAATTGTATCGTACGGGCGCTTTAGGCGAATTACAATTTTATGTTTCGGCACTCAAACAAGAAAACATACCTTGTTTTTGCGTATCGATCGCCAAAATAGCTCAAATTGAAGTTAAGTTAGTCGATTATTTTCAATGCATAGAACCACCTACTATTTCGGTTAGTTCGACTCGACACAACGATCCAGATACGATAATCTTTGATTGGAAGCAAGTCAGTCAAAAAGTAGAAGGATTAGTTCCTTTATTTGAAGCAGTTGTAGATACCGATAATCGAGGTCAAACTTATCGCAAAACGCAGATTTTGGACTATGCCAAATTTTGCGACCTACACCTACCAGAACAAGATACTATTGTGCGTTTGTGCGATCGAGTTTATCAATTCGATCGAGGAATTAATTTATCTGTTTCTTTCGATAGAAATGTACCTACAAAATCCACAACTGCCAACAAAAATTGGCATAATTTAAATCAATTACTCAAGCAACACTTCTCGAAAAATGTTGTTTGGTCAGAGTTTACTACTTTTGCCGAAACAGCTATGAATTTCCCAGAAGTACTAAAGCAAATTCAACCGCAGTTTAATTTATTACGTCGTGAGGAGACTAATTGGGATAATGCTTTTGAACTTTATAGCCGTCTAGTTTTTGCTCGTTACGATCGATAAAATAATTTTTTTTCTCACAAGGAACTAAACAGAAAATAAATATGTCTGGTGGTTCGTAAAAGCTGAATTTTCAGTTTGACTGACTGAAAAAATCGCTCGTACTTATTTTCAGTTTTTCTAATACATTTAGACTCAAAAGAACTGCTATGAAATTGTCATTACCATTAAAATTAGCAACCTTAGCTACTGTTGCAATATCGAGCATTTTTCCCGCCTATTCTACCAAAGCCGCTACCTATGAAGAAAAACCAGTCGATTCAAGTCAATATATCGCTGTAGCCGCTCCCTATGGCAACAACAAATATAACATTCTCGTTATCGAACAAATCCCAGGTAAAAAACAATGTTGGGCGGAAAGCGGTGCAAATCCAACTACCGTCGATCCCCTATTGTTAAAGTTTGATTTTACTGGGAATTGCAAACGCAGCACCGATAGTAATGGTTATTCCATCCGCCTTGACGGTCAAGATAAAGGTTTGGAATATTTACTCAGCTTGGTCGAACGCAATGGAGAGTTACTGTTAATCGGAACGAACCGTAACAATCCTGGCGCTCAACCACCAATAGTTGTCGGTCGAACCAACGGTCTTAACAAAGGCGGTTTTATGAAGATCGCTCTCAATCCTGGCTGGCAGTTTAGCAAACGCACCTATCAAAACAAAGAACTCGGTCACGTTTATTTTAGCGGTAACAGTAGCGCGATCGCTGCCGCCGGTAATAATATCCCTACCGCCGCTTCCAACAATGCTAGCCCAATTATTGGCGCTACAGGACCGGGTGCTACCCAAAACAACCAGCCTTCGGTCAATACTAACGTGACGACAGAAGGTTCTTCTGCTGGTTTTAGAGATATTGCCACCGATATCTACAAATCGGAAATCGAGCAAGCTATCGCTATGGGTTTTGTCGCTGGCTTCAAAGAAGATAATACTTTTCGTCCCCAGCAACCTCTAACCAGAGAACAATTGGTGTCGATGATTATCGGTGCTTTGGATACCGTTCCCGATCTCAAACAAAAGATGGGGATTCCCTCACAAATTTCAGCTTCTCCTTATCCTGATGTTAATGCTTCTCGTTGGAGTGCTGCTAAAATCGAATGGGCAAAGCAAAATCAAATTGTTAAAGGTTATCCAGATGGCTCTTTTAAACCAGACAAACCGGTCACCAGAGCCGAATTAATCACCGTTTTGCGTCGCGCCGCCGAATATGCGAAAATTCAACGTGGTTTGTCTCCAGAATTAACCTCCGCCCAATCGCCTATGACTTTCTTGGATACTAATGGTCATTGGGGAGAACCTTTAATCGCTCAAATGTCTTCTTATTGTCGAGTTGCTTCCCCACTCAACGAAAGTGGTAACTCTTTTTATCCCAATCAAGCTTCCGGTCGCGATTATGCCGCCGCCGCCACTCTAAGAATGAGTAATTGTCTTAAAACAGAATCGAAGTAAGGGATAGGGGCTAGGGGCTAGGGGCTAGGGGCTAGAGAGCAAGCAATAAAATCTTGTTTCTTAATCCCTAATCACGCTTTCCCTGATTCATTTTTTCCATTCATCCCTAGCCCCTGTACCCTAAAAAAAGGTCTGATGGCTAAAACCATCAGACCTTTTTTTTGTTCTTAACTTTTTTGACTCTTTAATTACGCGATCGAGCGATTACATTAAGCCCAATTGAGCGAGAATACCTTTACCAGTGAGAAGTTCGGTAGTAACGGCAATGACGAAGCCCAGCATAGCTAGACGACCGTTCCAGTTTTCAGCAAAGTTAGTAAAACCGAATTTAGCTTCTTGCTTTTCCATGATTTTGAAACCTTTAAAATTGCAGTAGAATAACTTAGTCAAGTATCTGTAATCAAATGTAACGAAAAAAAACAGAACTTGCAACATTTCTTTAAATATTTTTGATGAGTATGCTTGTAATCAGTCTGAAATATTACTATACTTCAGAGTAGAAGCTGGCATTTGCATACTTCTCATCTGTTTGTGACAATAATCATAAGAATTAATAAGCCTTAATAAAAACCATCATTCCCAGATATACGAGCCTTGATTCAAGCAGAAACTTTAGAATTATTGGAATGGCATCGTCTTTGCCAGCATCTATCAACTTTTGCCGCCACTAAATTAGGCGCGATCGCCTCTCGTCAGCTCAAATTACCGAATAATAAAGCCGAAAGCAGCAAGCTACTGGAACAAACCAAAGAAATTTACGAACTAGAGCAAAAATTTGACTCTGGTTGGAAGTTTGAAGGAATCAAAGATATCGGTGAGTTTCTCGAACGTGCCAAACTGGGCGGAATGCTGGAAGCCAAAGAATTGCTCGATGTTGCTACTACCCTCGCTGGTGTCAGACGTTTGCGCCGAGTCATTGACGGGCAAGAAGAGTTAGAATTACCAACTCTTAACGAACTTGTTGCCGAAGTTCGGACATATCCAGAAATCGAACAACAGATTCATTATTGTATAGACGATCGCGGCGACGTTACCGAAAGAGCAACGCCCAAACTTGGAGAAATTCGTTCTCAAATTAAAAAACTGCGCGAGCGAATTTATCAAATTTTGCAAGGCATTATGCAAAGACAGTCGGGGGCATTACAGGAAACAGTAATTACCCAACGGGGCGATCGCTTTGTGCTACCAGTTAAAGCGCCTCAAAAAGATTCGATTCCAGGTATCGTTCACGATCTTTCTAGTACGGGGGCAACTCTTTACATCGAACCCAAAGCGATCGTCGAACTGGGGAATAAACTAAGACAAGCAGTACGTCAAGAAAGAAGAGAAGAAGAAATAATTCTCAAAGCTTTAACCGATAAAATTGCTGCCGTTTACTCAGATTTAGAGCAGTTATTAGCGATCGCCACGGCTTTAGATTTGGCAACAGCAAGGGCGCGTTATGGTCTTTGGTTAGAAGCAAATCCGCCCAGATTTGTCGATCTCGATGCAGGAGAAACAGTAACTCTGCGTAGGTTGCGCCATCCTCTTTTAGTTTGGCAAAATAAACACGAACAAGGTACAGAAGTTATCCCGATCGATGTTTTCCTCAAACAGCCTATCAAAGTAGTTGCAATTACTGGCCCCAATACAGGCGGTAAAACAGTTACTTTAAAAACAATCGGCTTGGCAGCACTGATGGCAAAGGCAGGGTTATTTATTCCAGCCAAAGAACCAGTCGAAATACCCTGGTTTGAAAACATTTTAGCCGATATTGGCGACGAACAATCGATCGAACAGAGTTTATCGACGTTTTCAGGACACATTCGTCGAATTGGTCGGGTTATTGAGGCATTAGGGGATAGGGAACAGGGAAACAGGGGAGGCGCGAATTCTGTAGAGACGCGAGATCTCGCGCGGCGGGTAAACAAATCGGAGGAAACCTCCGATTTTCCAGCCTTGTCTCTACCCTCTCAGCACTCAGCACTCGTTCTACTCGATGAAGTTGGTGCGGGAACAGATCCAGCAGAAGGAAGTGCATTGGCGATCGCGCTGCTTAAATACTTAGCAGACAACGCACAGTTAACTATTGCCACAACCCATTATGGCGAACTCAAAGCGCTTAAATATCAAGACGAACGTTTTGAAAATGCTTCGGTTGAATTTGATGATAATACCCTGCAACCAACCTATCGTTTATTGTGGGGAATACCTGGACGTTCTAATGCTTTGACGATCGCTCGTAGATTGGGTTTAAAAGATGAAATCGTAGACGATGCCAAAAATCGTGTCGGCGAAAAGTATGCTGAAGACATCAACCAAGTTATTGCAGCCTTAGAAGCAGAAAGAAGAGAGCAAGAAGGGAAAGCTAAAGAAGCAACCAAATTATTAGAGCAAACCGAACGTTTTTATCGGGAAGTTTCTGAAAAAGCTTCATCTTTGCAAGAGCGCGAAAAAGACTTAAAACTATATCAAGAAAGGACAGTACAGCAGGCGATCGCCGAAGCCAAAGCCGAAATTGCCCGAGTAATTCGGCAACTGCAACAAGGAAAAACCGCTCAAAACGCGCAAAAAGCGACAGAAGCGCTCGATCGCATTGCTGAAATTCAAATTCGTCAAGAAAAACCAAAAACACCAAAACCTGGATATTTACCAAAAGTTGGTGAAAAAGTACGACTTCCCAACCTCGGACAAACAGCAGAAGTGTTAACTATTGCCGACGGGGAAGGAGAATTATTCGTGCGCTTTGGTTTGATGAAGATGAAAATATCTTTAGCAGATATCGAATCTCTCGATGGCAAAAAAGCAGAAATACCAGTCAAACAAAAAGCCGCGCCTGCTGCTGTTACCTCCCAACCTGCTAAATCTAAAGCACCTGTAATGGTGAGGACTTCTCAAAATACTGTCGATTTGCGAGGTAGTCGCGTCATGAATGCGGAGTCAGATTTAGAACGAGCGATCGCGCAAGCAACAGAATCGGGAGTATTGTGGATTATTCACGGCAAGGGAACGGGAAAGTTGCGCGAAGGCGTTCATGAATTCTTGAAAAATCATCCCCAAGTAGAACGTTTTGAACTCGCCCCTCAAAATGAAGGTGGTTCGGGTGTAACTGTGGCTTATTTAATTTGAAAAACTTAGAAGTACGATTTTTAAACTATCTGAATTTCGCCTAATCGGGACTCCCGTTACAGACAAGGGCGACATAAAACTGGTGAAGCCAGTTGCGCCCGATGTTTTAACGGCGAGACGGCTTTTAAAGTATGGACGTTGGCTTAAGTCTAAAAACCAAGGGTTTAACAAGCGTCGAGCCAAGCTGGTTCATCATAAGGACAAACAAGGTATTAATACCTTGTTGCGGTTTATAAGAATAATTTTGTTTCGCGCACCAGACGCAGAGGCGCAGAGAGAGAAAAAGAGAAGATTACTTCTATGAAAGCAACATGGTATAAGCACCTGACAAAAAGGGTTAAAGTCCTTCAAGAATCCCCCATCACAGCGTCAGCTTGATGGTGGGAGTACGTCAACGTACTTCTAACAACTAAGCTTTATTTTCTTCGTCAGCATATTCTATAAATCCCGCTAGTATTTCATCAGGTTCGTCTATTTCTGGATCGAAAGAATCGCTTTTTAATTCGGGTTCGAGAAACTCCCAAATAATCTCATCTGGTTCGTCTTCAATATTTTCTTGCTCGTTTTTGCTAGTAGGCAATGAAGTTGAATTTTTAATTTTCAAGTAATCTGACAAAATTAGCGCGATCGCCTCAGTTCGATCGATCTTTTCGCGATCGGCAAAGATTTGTAGTTGCTGGCAAAGTTCGGCAGAAAGATGAGTAATTATTTGTTGTTCGCAATTGTTTTCAGGCATCGATGGCGCTAAATTTATTTTTTGGCGAAATAAATGGGCATGTTCGGGATGATAGAGACGAGAACGGACTTTCGTCCAATGTTCTTGAGATTCTTTTAGTGCCGGACTAATAATGTAGAGAGTAGTTCTAATTAAATCATTTTCCCTGCTTACTCGTGCCATTTTCTCTAAGGGAACGAGCCATATTTTTTCGTCTTCCCAACCAACTCGAAAACAAATAGCTACGGGTGTATCGGCTGGATAATGCTGTAATAATTTTTCTTGAGAAGATTCGACGTGACGCGCCGCCAAATAAAGACACAAACTAGCTTGATGGGCAGCCAAAGAAGCTAATTCTTCAGCTTCTGGTACTGCCGAAGCATTACCGCTAATGCGAGTAAGAATAATCGTTTGTACCAAACCAGGAACGGTTAATTCGGCATCGAGTTTGGCTGCTGCTGCTTGAAAAACACTAATACCAGGAATTAATTCAAAAGGAATTTCCGCCTCGCTCAAGGCTTGTATTTGTTCGCGTACGGCACTGTAGAGACTTAGATCGCCAGAATGAAGGCGTACCACCGATCGCTTTTCTTTTACCCTTTGAATCATTAAAAGTACGATTTCTTCTAATGTTTTGCTGCTAGTGTGAATCAACTCGGCATCGGGACGAACATCTTGCAAAATTTGTTTGGGAATGAGCGAATCGGCATAGAGAATTGTATCTGCTGCTGCCAAAATTTTCATCGCTTTAACCGTCAACAAATCTGGATCGCCAGGCCCTGCCCCAATAATATATACTGCTGGTTTGAGAGGAGTTTTTTGCATTAAATTTTTGATTTTAAATAATCAGCATTTAGCTTTTAGTTGTTGGTTGTTAATGGTTAATGGTTCATAGTTCATAGTTCATTGTTCATTGTTCATAGCAGATCGCTTGAGTACTTATAACTCATTACTCATTACTCATTACTCATTACTCATTACTTCATCCCTAGCCCCTAATCCCTATCCCCTAACCCCTATTCCCTAACCCCTATCCCCTTTTTTCTCTGAGGAAATTACATCAAAAAGAGGACGTTCGATCAGATAAAGCCAAATCAATCCTGTCAATCCCAAGGCGATCGTCACCAAACTAAACACTTGAGCGATTTTGAGAGGCCCTAACATCAAACTATCAGTACGCAAAGCTTCGATCCAGAAACGACCACAACCATAACCAACTAAGTAAACTAAAGTTATCGTTCCTAGCTTTAACTGTTCTCGATGTCGCAAGCCCCAGAAAAAAAGATACAACAAAAGACCGAACAATAATAAATTCCAGCAAGATTCGTAAAGAAAAGTGGGATGAAAATAATCGTAATCTAAAAAAGCGGCGGGACGATTACTAGGGGGAATGTATAGTTTCCAAGGTAGATCGGTAGGGTTACCAAAAGCTTCTGAATTAAAAAAATTGCCCCAACGCCCGATCGCCTGCCCCAAAGCCAAAGAAGGTACTACCAAATCTAGTAACTGCCATAGAGAAACTCGATTGAGACGAGCAAATACGAAACTTGCGATCGCGCCTCCAATAATTGCGCCGTGAATGGCAATGCCACCTTTCCAAATTGCAATGATATCTGCTGGATTCCGAGCATATTGTTGCCACTCAAACAAAACATAATAAAGTCTCGCACAGGGAATAGCAGCAATAACCAACCAAATTACCAAATCTCCCAGCAAATCTGGATTGACTTGACGGAGCTTGGCTAAATACTGCGAGAGAGTAGCACCAATCAAAACCGCCGAGGCGATCAGCATTCCATACCAGCGAATGACAATCGGTCCCCATTCAAAGAAAATTGGACCGGGAGATTGAAAAATGTAACCGAATAACATTGATAATTAAAAGTTGAAAGCTGAGGTTAGATCTGTACTTTAGCAGCTTATCCGATCGCCGATCGCGGGTAAAACCAAAACTGCATCCCAATTCTTGGTACGATAGTTTGAATTCGAGATCGTTTCATGTAAATTATGTATCATAAATCTTTTTTGTCGCGTTTATTCGCTCTTATTTTAGTTGTGGCGATCGGCTTAATCGGTTGTAGTTCTTCTAGCCCTGGCGGACTTAGTGGCAATTACCTTGAAGATACTCTCTCGGTTTTGTCTAATTTAAAAACTGCGATCGAATCGCCAAAAGATGCCCCAGAACAAGTGCAAGCATATAATCTAGCTAAAGAGCAAATCAACGACTATACTGCTCGCTATCGACGCAACGATCGAGTATCGGGTTTGCGATCGTTTACAACTATGCAAACAGCTTTAAATTCTGTAGCAGGATTTTACACCAATTACGGCAATAGACCATTACCAGAAAAGTTGCAAAAACGTTTAAAACAAGAGTTTTCACAAGTAGAATTAGCAGTCAAACGCGGTGGTTAATTTCTAGTTAATTTAATTAGTGATTACATAAAATCCCTTCTGCAAACGTACATGAAATTACAGAAGGGATATTTTTTAAAAAATTGATGTGTTTGCTGCGATCGCGCCAACTGGCAAGGGCTTAACTCATGTTTGGGTTAACTAAATCTTTATATAAGCGAATAAAATCGATTTAGAAGCAGAAAAAACGATTAGGATTAACCACTATAAATCATAATTTCATTTCATGGTTCTTTTAGTTAAAAAAAAGCAATAAAACTTGTCATAAGTTCCTCGCACTATTATTAAACTTAGGTTAATTTTTATGATTAAACGATCGCGCAGAGTACAATCAGTACTGAAAAAATCGCTCGCACGTTCTTTACCTCGTCGTCCGATCGCAGTATCGCTTGCTAGTATGAGTTTTTTACTCTGCCAATACCTATCGATTCAACCCGTTCGCGCTCAAAACCAGGCTTACTGTCAGCTAAGTCGCGAAGAAATAGCCAAGCAAGAAAAACTGCTCGAAGCTTCTCTAGAAGGCAATGACAACGCTCGCTCTCAATACAAAGATCTAGTGCAGAAACACGGCGAGATGCTACAGCAATGTCGTTCCGTCACTTGGCCTAACGAACAAGCAATTTGGTTACGTTTGTATCCATGCGATGTTAGTGCTGGTTCGCTCGATCGCATTTTAGACCGCATCGTCGCCAAAGGTTACAACAAAGTCTACCTCGAAGTATTTTACGATTCTCAGGTACTCTTACCGCCAGCAGAAAATAATTCTC
>JBOFLQ010000009.1:0-1802 GCA_051657945.1 Xenococcaceae cyanobacterium
AAATATCAAACGCGCGTTCGCCACGACCGGAAGTTTCAATAACTGTAGGAATCATCTCGTCTCAGTTTTTTCTCTGTGTATTAAATTTCAATTGTAGCGAAACAGGGAATAGGGAGTAGGGAGTAGGCAACAAGTAGCAAATAGCAACTAATGCCCGTTGCCCGTTGCCCGCGATGCACTGAGCTTGTCGAAGTGTTGCCCGTTGCCCTATGCCCTATGCCCCAAAAATAGCTTCCTCAATTTCTGCCAAAGCTGATTCTAAATCTCCGTTAACGATTTGTCGATCGAATTCATTAGCGGCGACGATTTCTTCTCTAGCTCGATCTAGACGATGCGCGATCGCTGTTTCGGAATCTTGATTTCTCTCCCGCAATCTCCGTTCTAATTCTGGGACAGAAGGAGGGAGAATAAATATGCGAAAAGCATCGGGAAAGCTTTTCTTGATTTTTCTTGCGCCAACAAGTTCGATTTCTAAAATAACTGTTTTACCTTCTGTAATTTTTTCTCGAATTTGAGTACTTGGAGTACCATAATAGTTGTTGGCGTATTCTGCCCATTCAAGTAATTGTTCGCAAGCGAGCATCTTTTCAAATTCTTCACGTTCGACAAAATAATAATCTTTGCCGTCAATTTCTCCGGCTCGCGGTTTTCTAGTCGTGGCAGATATGGAAAGATAAAGTTCGGGATGACGGGCTAGCAGCGATCGCACTAAAGTACCTTTACCAACTCCACTAGGCCCTGTCAGCACAATCAGTTTACCTGGTTGCATCTAAAATTCATAATTTAAATTCATTCTAATTATTGTAGTTAGAGGCATCTTTTTGAATTACAAAACGATGAGCCACTGTTTCTGGTTGAATTGCAGATAAAATAACATGACTCGAGTCAGTAATAATTACTGCACGAGTCCGACGACCATAGGTAGCATCAATCAGTTGCCCGCGATCGCGCGCATCTGAGATAATACGTTTAATTGGGGCAGATTCTGGGCTAACAATAGCAATAACACGATTAGCCGAGACGATATTCCCAAAACCGATATTGATTAGCTGTATGTCCATTACGAGTCAGTGCCTAAGACGTTTCGGAGACAAATGCAAGATTATAATTTTAATGTTATAGATAAAAATCTTGCATTACAATGCCAAAATTGACAAAATTTTCTGATTCTCTAGTTTTTTCAGCTTTTTTTCACTATTTCGATCTACGCTCGAATAGTCATAAATTATTAGCTACTAATCGTTCGAGCTAAATTAATTTACTTCTGTTTTCATCAAATTTTCTTGGCAAATTTTTTATGTAAAGATTTTTCAATTCTATTTGCTATTTAACTTCTTATTCATATTCGGGAACAAAGCGTCGTCCCTGTTACCGAATAAAAGCAAAGAATCTAATATTTAATTTGCAAAGTTACAGTAGCTTGTACTGTTTGTTCGCCACCAATAACTGGCGTAGTATCTGCTATTTTAATATTTCCTGCATTTCCTTGCGCGGCGCGCATTAGTAGGGGTTGAGGCAAGTTAGCTTCGTTAATTTTAACACTTACTGTTTCTTTAGCAGTAAGATTAAGCGTTTTTAAGACTGCTTCTGCTTGTTGTTGTGCATTTAGAGTTGCTTTACTGAGAGCCTGTTTTTGAGCGCTGGCGATCGCTTCTTCTGCGGCGGTAAAACTGAGATTATCTATCCGAGTTGCTCCTGCTTTAACTGCTTCGTCTAAAAGATTGCCAATTTTATCTGTTTGAATTCGAAAGCTAATAATATTAGTAGCGACATAACCGATAAATTTGCGTTCGTTATTGCTG
>JBOFLQ010000010.1:0-30186 GCA_051657945.1 Xenococcaceae cyanobacterium
CCCTATCCCCTATCCCCTAATTTTACGTCTCAATAATCACCTTTAAATTGCCGCGTTTTTTGACGACGCGACAGGCGGTAGTTTCGCCAGTGCGTTCGAATTCCAAATCTAATACGGTCGAACCGATGCGTAAATTGCGAACCGACAGGCGATCGAGAAAATCGGGCAGTTTGGGATCGAGAATTCGCAAACAATTTTCTGAGGCATCGGGTACCAAATTCAGCATCATTGTCAGCATTTGGAAAATGCTACCAGTTGCCCACGCTTGAGGCGAACAAGCTACTGGATATTGGACGGGACGATTGCCTTCGGTACGTTCGTAGCCGCAAAATAGTTCGGGTGGACGTTGATAGGGTTGCTGGAGTGTCATATCAATCAAGCCCTTGACAATTTCTAAAGCTTGATCCACTAGCCCTAAAGAACGCAAACCTACAGCAATAATGGCATTATCGTGCGGCCAAATCGAACCGACATGATAGCCCATCGGATTGTAAGCAGGAGAATCGCTACTGAGGGTACGAATACCCCAACCATTAAATAAATCTGGTGCTTGCAAGCGTTCGGCAACGCTGGCGGCTTTTTCTGGGGTAAAAATTCCCACAGATAAACAATGACCTGGATTAGAGGTAATACTATCTACTGGTTTACCTTGACCGTCGAGTGCTAAAGCACAATAATCTTGGTCTTCTAACCAAAAATCGCGATTAAAACGCAATTTGAGTTCTCTGGCTTCTTCTGCCCAGCGATCGGCAAGATCGATGCGTTTTTTCAAACGGGCAATGTGCGCCATGCCAATTTTAGCAGCATAGACGTAACCTTGAACTTCGCACAAGGCGATCGCGCCCGTTGCTAAATTACCGTCGCGATCGACAATGCAGTCGCCTGAATCTTTCCAACCTTGATTTACCAAACCTCGTTTCGATCGCCGTTCGTAATATAAATAACCACTTTGCCGACAGCGTTCGTCAATCCAATTCATTGCAGCTAATGCATTCTGCCACAATTGCTCTAGGAGAGCGCGATCGTTCGTCCAAGCGTAATACTCAGCATAAAGCATCAACCACAAAGGCGTAGCGTCGATCGTACCGTAGTAGGGCGTATGGGGAATTTCGCCACAGCGCGCCATTTCACCTAAGCGAATTTCGTGCAGAATTTTGCCGGGATTTTCTTCTCGCCATTCGTCGTCTACTTTGCCTTGGTAACGTGCCAATGTTTGTAAAGTAGCTTTGGCAATATTTGGATCGAGTAACAAAGACTGGGAAGCAGCAATAATTGAATCTCGTCCGAACAAAGTTGAAAACCAAGGTACACCAGCAGAGAGAACTTTGTATTCGTCAAATGTTTGTCTGAGTAAATAAGTATCTTCTTCTGCGCGCGCAACGATTTGATTGAAAGTTTCGTTGTCGGAACTAATTTGCGTGACTTGCTGAAACCATTGTTGTTCTTCTAGCAAACTGACGGCTTTTGCTTGTGTTAAATTAACAGGAAAGCCGCTAGTAGCCGCAGGTTTATCGTCAACGATCGCTTGCAGTCGGTAGGCGAATTTTTCGGTGGTATGAGGTGCTAAAGACAACTGCCAAACTGCCGTATTTCCTCGAATATAGCTGGGTGGATGCTGATAAAATTGAATGCGCGATTCCATCAACAAGCCATCCAATCCTTTATAAGCCAAAGTCAGATTGTCTGTTTTATACTCGGTAAAAACAGTAAAGTGTTGGGGGTCAAAATTGTCTGGAACTTGTTGAAAAAGAGTTCCTCGCTGAGGTCGTTTCTGTCCTCTGATTTCAAACAAATCGGCAAAATCTGCTTCAAAATTGAGAGTTAGGCTGAAATCTACCGCTTTGGTATTGTAATTAGTTATCTCAATTTCTTCAAACAAACCGCCGTTGATGACAATATCTCGTTGAATGCCAATTGTTTCGGGATTAATTTCATGTAAGCGAGGATTGGCACACAAAACTGATATGGCAAAACCGCGAGCGGCATTGCTGCTAAGTAGAATTGGTGTCAGTTTTTTACAAATTTTGCCTTCGCTATACGGTTCTTCAATTTGCATTTCCAAACGACTCAAAAAACGAGTGTCGTGGCAAAACAACCCCAAATTAAGCGTTTGGTCGTCTTCCATGCAATCGGTAATATTACCCAGAGTATCGGCAATTAAAAACAGTTCGTCTGCTTTGAGGGTAAGTGTAGGTATCGATCGACTGCTGGGAAGGATGTTACACTCAGCCGATACATATTGTTCGGCGGGAATAAAGTGTCTACCATTTTGTTCTAGGATTTCTAGCTCCATATCAATATTAATTTGCGTCGGTGATGGGTAAGTGTTGTGCAAAAAAGCGCAAAATTCCCTGTAGAAACGTTCCATGGAACGTCTCTACATTAAGAAATCGCATAAAACTTCTCTACAATTAGTAATTCTGGCGATCGAGCGGAGTTGTCTGAAATCTATAATCTATGTTTTAGGCTCGCGATCGGGCGGGGAAAGTCGCTCGAATTTTTATCGTTGTTTGTTGCAGCAACGAAGCGAGCGCAGGCGCATCGCTAGACGAGGCTAAATACTCTAGATAATTCTTCAATATTTTATCTAATTAATTCAAAACTAAAATTTTTAAATGTAAATTTATGTAAAGGGATTTTCTGCCGATTCGATCGCGCCTTCGGCATCATTGGCGATCGCTTTTAGTTTGTCGAGCATTTCTTCATTTACCGATTGCCACAATTCTCTTTGATTGGCTTCTAACAATCTTTCTGCCATATCTCGCAACGCCCAAGGATTCTTTTCTCGAACGAATTGTTGGACTCGATCGTCTAATACATATGCTTCGGCTACTCCTTGATACATATAATCTTCAACGCATTTTGCAGTAGCATCGTAGGCGAATAAATAATCTACAGTTGCAGCCATTTCAAATGCGCCTTTATAGCCGTGACGCATTACTCCTTCTATCCATTTGGGATTGATGACGCGAGAACGATAGACTTTAGCAATTTCTTCTTTTAAGAGTTTTACTTTTGGGTTGGCGGGAATAGAATTATCGCCAAAATAAGCAGTGGGATTGTTACCAGTAACGGCACGCACCGCAGCAGTCAAACCGCCTTGAAACTGATAGTAATCATCAGAATCTAATAAGTCATGTTCGCGATTATCTTGATTGTGTAAGACGATTTGCAGTTGTTTGAGCCTGCTTTCAAATGCTTTTGGTTGGGAAGATATTTTTCCCCCAGGGCTGTAAGCATAAGAACTCCAATTAATATAAGCACGAGCTAAATCTCGATCGTCTTGCCAATTTTGTGATTCAATTAATCCTTGCAATCCAGCACCGTAAGCACCTGGCTTGGAAGTAAAAATTCGATAGAGAGATTGTTGTTGTGCTTGCTCTGGATTTAGCCCTCTTTCTTGCCAGAGATTTGTTTCCTCTTTGACGCGATCGGCTAAAGGATTTGTCATGGATTCTTCATTTAAGCTTGCAATTGCTTCGATCGCTTTATACAATAAGTCTAGTAAATTGGGGAAAGAGTCTCGAAAAAAGCCCGATACCCTGATGGTGACATCGACGCGAGGTCTACCAATAATCGACGGGGCAAGAATTTCAAAGTCTACGACACGACGAGACAAACCATCCCAAATCGGTCTTACTCCCATTAATGCTAATACTTGTGCGACATCATCGCCACCAGTCCGCATCGTTGACGTTCCCCAGATAGATATGGCTAGAGTTTTCGGATATTCGCCGTTTTCTTGGGTATATCTTTCGATAACAGCTTCGGCGGCTTTTCTACCTACATCCCAGGCGGTTTCAGTGGGAATGGCGCGAATATCGACCGAATAAAAATTGCGTCCTGTGGGAAGAACATCTGGTCTTCCTCTAGTTGGTGCGCCCGATGCACCTGGAGGAACGTATTTTCCGTCTAGTCCTTGGATGAGGTTGGTTAGTTCGCGATCGGTTTGTTGGAGGGCAGGAAGAATAGTATTTTTAATCCATTCCAATCGATTCTTAGTCCGATCTCCTATCTGCGTTAATCTGCGTTTATCTGCGGACGATATTAATCCTTCAATTAGTTCTGCGGCAATTCGTTCTAGTAGTTCGATCGCGTCTCCTACGGTACGACATTGTTTGAATTTCGCGCAGAGACGCAGAGGCGCAGAGAGAGGTAGAGAGGGGTTTTCGGTGAGGGGATTAAAGTCTAATCCTAAGTCTTCTGCTATGGCTTGGGTTAATCCTGGGCGATCGAGACTGGGGGAACGAGCGATCGCTACAATTAAATCTCTGAGTTGATTTCCTTGGGGGCATTTACCGAAGATGTGCAAGCCGTCTCTGATTTGGGCTTCTTTTAGTTCGCAGAGGTAGCCGTCGGCTATGGTTAGGAATTGGGCGATCGAGTTTTCATCTAGTTTTTGAATGCCTAAATCTTGGTTGAGGTTTTCTTGTTGGACTAGTTGGGTGATGCGATCGCTAATTAATTTTAGGCGGGATGGATCGAGGGTTTGTGCTTCGTAGTATTCGTCGATGAGGGTTTCTAGTTTTTGTAGGGGTCCATATAGTTCGGCGCGGGTTAAAGGTGGTGTAAGATGATCGATGATGGTAGCATGGGAACGTCTTTTTGCTTGTGAGCCTTCCCCTGGATCGTTGACTATGAAGGGATAGAAGTTGGGGATTGTTCCTAAAGTGATTTCGGGATAGCAATTATTTGATAAGGCTATACTTTTTCCTGGCAACCATTCTAAGTTTCCGTGTTTGCCGAGATGAATTATTGCTTGTGCGTCGAATTTTTCTCGCAACCAATAGTAATAAGCTAGATAATCATGAGTCGGTTCTAAATCTGGTGCGTGATAATTTAAACTCGGATCGCGATCGTACCCCCTAGATGGTTGAATGCCGACAAAAACATTTCCTAGTTGAATACCTGGAATCGGAATACTTCTGACTTCTGACTTCTTCGAGGGCAATCTTACATCGGGAGGAAACCTCCCGATTATGCCCTCGCTTCTAACTTCTACTTCCCCCCATCGATCGCCAATCTCTTTTTGCACTTTTTCGGGCAAGGTTTCAAAATAATATTGATATTCTTCTTGTGATAAAGATCGATCGACTCGGCGTATGTCTCTTCCTTCTGGATCGTTGGTAATTCCAGCAGTGAGAAGAGAAATTAATTCGTCTCCTGTGGAGGGAATATTTTCTACAAAATAACCTTCTTGTTGCAATGCTTTAAGAATTTCGATGCAAGAAACGGGTGTATCTAAACCCACTCCGTTGGCGATTCTACCGTCTCTGTTGGGATAGTTGGCGAGAATGATGGCAATTTTTCGTTGCGATCGCACGGTATTTTGTAAGCGTACCCAATTAGCAGTTAGATCGGCGATAAATTCTATGCGATCGCGTCTGGGTTTATAGATGACTACGTCTGTTTCTAAAGTTTCGTTCCAAGTTTGTACGGATTTAAAGGAAACTGCACGAGTGATAATACGTCCGTCTACTTCCGGTAGTGCTACATTTATAGCGACATCACGCGGCGATAAACCATTAGAGCCATCGTACCACTGTTCTTCTGTGCCACTGCTCAGAATTACTTGTAATATTGGGATGTTTAAATGTTGCCATAGTTCTGGTTGTTCGCTATCGCCGAGTCTGGCTAGAGAAAAACTGGTGGTATTTAAAATAAGTTTTGCATTTAAGTTTTTACAGTAGGTTAGTAATTCTGTTTTAATTTCTTCTTCTTGTAATGAGGAAAGATAGAGGGGAATTGGTTCGATATTTTTATCGCATAATGTTTGACAAATAGCTTCTATTGGTAGTGTGTTTCCCGATAAATAATGGGCGCGATAAAAAAGAATGACAACGCGATTTTGGCTGGTTAATTTTCGGTCATTTTTTGTCGATTTTTCCCAACAACTAACTTGGTATTTTCCAATTCTTGGAACGGAGGTTGGTTGTAAAGTTTTGTAAGATTTATTTAAGCAAAAATTAGCCAGAAATTTTAGAGAATTGGTATAGTTTTCTACACCACCTTCATTAAAATAACGCCATAATCGATCGACTATTGCCAAAGATACGGTAGAGTGACTAATTAATTGGGGATCGGGGCGATCGTCACCAGGTAAGACAAATAAAGAGGCTTGTGTCGATTCTACTATTTCTTTTACTACTTCTAAACCATAAGACCAATAGGAGATTCCACCTAGTAGGCGTAAGACGATAACTTTGGCTTGAGAGAGAACGCGATCGCCATAAGTGTCTATACTTAATTGTTGTTGTAATTGGAGTAAATTAACAACTCGTAAAGAAGGAAAATCGTTAGGTAAATGATTGACGGAAGCAGCTAGAGTTTGAATTTCGGTATCTGCTGCTGTAATTACAATAATAGAAGCTGGATTTTGTTCGATAAAAATAACGCCATCCGCGTTAGGATTCCATCCTCCTGGTATAGCAGTAAGGCGATGCATAAGTTTCTAATCTTGAAAAATAATTACAGTTGCACAAAGGAGATAAATAATAAGCGATCCTGGTAATTACAGCGCTAAGCTGTTTGCGATCGAAATTAAATGATGTCCTATTCTCCAACTTCTATCTTAGATCGGACGGTATCCAGAGAAATCTTACACAAATTGTGTTTTTTGTGGCAAGAGATAGCCTTATTAGCTGGAGACAATGCTTTGTTGTTTACAGATACCGATCTCAACAACAAAGGTTTTTTTATTGAAGGATCTGCCAATCACGATTGTCAGTGGGATAGCTTTAGACTTTTAATCTTGCCACAATTTCAGGCTCTTTTGGCAGTAAAAGCCGAACGAAACGATTCTCACTGTCAAATTAGTATCGCTTTTGATGAAACTACAATAGCAAGATTGCTATCTTTGCCGATCGAATTATTTAAAACAGAATTGCTTGGATTGCCGATCGAGCGAGAATCAAATCGCGATCGAGTCGATTTATCTTTACAATTGCAAAATCAATTTCTTCTACAACTACTGTCTGTTTTTCAAACTGACAGCGATAGTTTATCTGTCTCGATTCATTCGAGTTTTTCTAATTACCAATCGTTTCCAGAAACTTTGCACGATCGACTCGAACAACAGCATATTCTCGATCGAGTAAAAATCCAAATAAATCAAAATTTGGATTTATCGGCAATTGTTAAGATGACGCTCGATCGAGTCAGACATTTTTTGAAAGTAGATCGATTAATAATCTATCAATTGGAAGTTCCGTTTCAATCGTCAGAAAATAATTTTGACTCTCCTCAATTAATTGATACTGTTACTCACGAAGCAAAATTCTCGGAAGAAACTCCTTCGATTCTATATTTTCAAGATGAAATTTGTTTTACTCGATCGGCACAATGCCAAGAGAAATATCGTCAAGGATTTAGTTTGGCAGTTGATGATATTGAAGCAAATTCTAATCTTAGCGAATGTTTGATTTTATTGATGCGTAAGTTACAAGTAAAAGCTAAGTTAGTTACGCCAATAGTTGTACATGGAAAATTGTGGGGTTTTGTTATTGCTCATCAATGTTTTGCTCCGCGTAAATGGAAAGGTGACGAAATCAAATTTATCAAACAAGTTGCCGAACATTTAGCGCTCGCAATTTCTCAAAACGAAGCCTATTTACAACTTCAACAACAAAAAAATATTCTCGAAGAACAAGTTAAAAAAAGAGCGCAACAACTGCAAGAAGCACTTTTAGCGGCACAAGTAGCCAGTCATTCTAAAAATGAGTTTCTTGGCAATATGAGCCACGAATTACGTACTCCTCTTACTTGTGTGATTGGATTATCGGGAACATTATTACATTGGTCGCTAGCGGAAGGAAATACAGCTTTACCATTAGAAAAACAAAGACAATATTTAAAAACTATTCAAGATAGTGGCAAACATTTATTAGATTTGGTTAACAATATTCTCGATTTTTCAGAAGTAGAGTCGGGAAAAACTTTGTTAAATTTAAAACGATTTTCTCTTTATAATTTAGCAAAAAATGTTTTACAAGTCGTTCGAGAAGAAGCCAACAAAAAACAAATATTGCTGGAATTGGATTTTAAAATCGACGCGGAACAAGAACATTTTTGTGCCGATCGCGATCGCATCAAACAAATTCTTTTAAATCTTTTGAGTAATGGAATTAAATTTACTCCAGAAGAAGGTAGAGTTATTTTAAAAATTTGGCGCGAACAACAACAAGTTATTTTTGAAGTTGAAGACACTGGAATTGGGATTGCAGAACAAAACTTACCCTTACTTTTTGAGAAATTTCAGCAATTAGAAAGTTCTCGCCAACGAACTCATGGTGGTACGGGTTTGGGTTTAGCTTTAACCAAACAATTAGTTGAATTGCATGGCGGTACAATCGAAGTAGAATCGGTCGTAGGCAAAGGATCTATTTTTACAGTTTATTTGCAAAATCAAACTCATCCCAAGTTAAAAGACGATAATAATTTAGAAGGGAGCGATCGCTTTTCACAAACCCAAACTATCATCTTAATCGCTCAAGATGAAGAAACATCTACTTTAATTTGCGAACTTTTGATGGCAGCAAATTATCAAGTAGTCTGGTTGATCGATGACTATACAGCAATTCAACAAATCGAATTATTAGAGCCAAGTGTAGTTATTATCGATCGCGAATTTTCAGAAATAAATGTCGAGCAAATCAGTAAAACTCTCAAACAACTTCACAACACTAAAAATATTAAAATTATGCTTTTATGTTCCCAGATGACCGATTCTAAATGGAAAAAATTATCGGCACAAGGTGTAGATGATTATTTGCTAAAACCAGTACAACCTAATACTTTGTTGGAGAAGATAAGTAGTTTAATAGGGAATAGGGATTAGGGAGTAATGAGTAATGAGTAATAAGTAATAAGTAATAAGTAATGAGTAATGAGTAATGAATTTTTTACTTCTGAACGTCACGACTTTCGATCTTGCCCATTGCCCATTGCCCGATGCCCGATGCCCATTGCCCGATGCCCAATGCCCGTTGTCCAATGCCCTATGAACGAATCTATTGGTAAAAGATTAGAACAATATACGATTAAGCGATCGCAGGAAATTTTGTTAGTTACTGTTGAGATCGGGGAGCAACAAGATCGAGTTCTTATTTTTAAGGGTTTTTCTAGTTCGCTAGTCAATCCGACAGCTTTTGACCCGGACGTGCCAGTAATTACCGATACAGCGACAATTATTTCGATCGATCGCATAGCTAGTCCTTACAATCCTGAAAATCCTCGCTATCTCCAACAAGGACTGAGTTTGGAGCAAATGAAAGTTTTGCTATTAGAGGTTAATGTTTGAAGTTTAGGTAAAAGCTTTTTAAAAATTTTAACCAAAATTTATCGAAACTTCAGTAATAAATAACTAGAAAGTTTCTAAAATAGCAGCTAAAACGATCGTCGATCGCTTAACTTAAAGTTAATTACAGTCAGAAAATATTGTCTTTTTAGATTGGAAACAGTGTGAGGAATAATTTTTTTATGGTTAATTTGCCAACTTTACTGGAAAATTCGCATTCATCCTTTGATGTTACTTCTTTGCCGACAACTCCTTTATTTGGTACGGACGGTATTAGAGGTAAGGCGGGAGAATTACTTAATGGTTATTTTGCTTTGCAACTAGGTATTTGCGCGGGGCAGATTTTAAAAGATACTATTAATAATCCAGGGCCAGTAATTATTGGGCAAGATTCGCGCAATTCTAGCGACATGCTGGCTATGGCGATCTCAGCAGGTTTAATCTCAGCAGGTTTAGAAGTTTGGCATTTAGGCTTGTGTCCTACTCCTTGCGTCGCTACTCTAGTGCGTGAAACAAAAGCAGTAGGCGGCATTATGATTTCTGCGAGTCACAATCCCCCCGAAGATAACGGCATTAAGTTTTTTGGCAACCAAGGCACTAAACTATCAGAATTAGTAACCGATCTCATCGAAGCAAAATTAAGAGCCGCGTACGACCATCGCAGTACGAATGGTAATACTAATTTTAGCGGACAAGTTTGGGGCAAACACTATCACCGTCCTAAATTAGTCGAAAATTATTTACAAGCCTTAGAGCGATCGCTACCGAATAACACTTCGTTTCTGGGAATGCGTATCGTTCTAGATTTAGCTTGGGGAGCTTCTGCTTTAGTCGCGCCACAAATTTTTAAGAGACTGGGAGCAGAAGTAATTAGTTTGCACGATCGACCCAATGGCGATTTAATTAATGTTAAATGCGGTTCTACTAATCTCGATTCTTTAAAAGCTGCCGTTCGCGAACATGATGCCGATCTTGGTTTTGCTTTTGATGGTGATGCCGATCGCGTCATGGCAACTGATGCCAAGGGTACAAAAATCGACGGCGACTACATTCTTTATTTTTGGGGCAAAAAACTCAAAGAAGAAGCCAAATTACCAGACGATCGCGTTATTGCTACCGTTATGGCAAATCTCGGTTTTGAGAATGCCTGGAAAAAATTAGGCGGTCAACTTACTCGCACTGCTGTCGGCGATCGCTACGTTCAAGAAGAAATGTGGCGTACTGGCGCAATGCTCGGTGGCGAACAATCGGGACATATTCTTTGTCACCATCACGGCGTTTCTGGCGACGGTATTCAAACGGCATTGCACCTAACCTCTTTAGTCCGTCAGTCGGGAATTTCGATCGCAAACATGGTCGAAGAAAGTTTTCAAACCTATCCCCAACTTTTGCGTAACGTGCGCGTCGAAGATCGCGAACGTCGTATGCGCTGGCAAGAATGCGAACCTTTAGCTACTGCGATCGCCAAAGCCGAAACAGCAATGGGAAGTGATGGTAGAATTTTAGTCAGAGCTTCTGGTACAGAACCAGTAATTCGCGTTATGGTTGAGGCTGCCGAAGCCGAATTAACTGGCTACTGGACGGATGAGTTAGTTCTGGCAGTACAAACGTATTTGCATTAACAGATCGAAACAGAGTTCATAGTTCATGGTTCATTGGTAGAGAGATCGAACTTATCTTGCCAGCACAATGAACCACGAACATCGAGCAATGAACAAAAAGCGATAAACGCGATCTATCCACGTTCATGACTTGTAAAATTAGTTCGACATGCTCACCAAAATTGTACGAGAGGTTATTATCTAGCAAAAATATGGGAAATATTTTAATAAATAGCTGAAAAAGCCATTTATGCTATCTAAATTAGTTGTGTTTGCCATATTGATATCCTCTGTTATTTTTTGTTCTTCATCGGTTAGAGCAGAAGAAGTTTGTCAAGTAACAGATCCTACTGGTACGCCTTTAAATGTTCGCGATCGCCCTAACGGTAAAATAATTAATTCTCTCAAAAATCGAAGAGAAGTTTATATACAAGAAATATCCTACGATAATAAAGATCGCCCTTGGGCGAAAGTAGGTGGTTACGACAAAGGTGCTTACAGAACATGGGGTTGGGTATATCGAGAGTTTATTAGCTGTTATAGCCGCAGTATGCAATAAGCTTAACTAAAGGTATTCCTAGGCTCTAGAGTCTAAATACTAGAGTCTAGAGCCTATAAATACTCATTACTCATTACTCATTACTCATTACTCATTACTCATTACTTAAGATGGTTGTCCAAATTGTCTTTGATAAACCATATCTTCTTTTTCGGACTCTAATTTAAGGTTCGATCGCGGATAGGAAACACATAAAAGCGCGTAACCTTCTGCTTGCAAGTTAGGAGAAAGCCCCATACCTTCGCCTTGTTCTACTTGTCCTTCGGAAAGATGGGCGGCACAGGTAGTACAAACTCCAGCACTGCAAGAATAAGGTAAATCTATACCAGCATCTTGGGCAGCTTGTAAAATAGTTTGGTCTTCTGAAACTTGAATTGTTTGTTTGCTGCCCTGATGATTGATTTCAACGGTATAAGTGTTGGACATACGTATCTAATGGTTTTTTGTTAAAATTTTGACGCTCGCTTGGGACTATATATTTTCTCACAAACCCCAGCCAAAAAATAAAGAACACTTCAGCTAAATTGCTGACGCGCTCTTATACAAAAATAAGATATAAACATGTAAAGATACTTCTCAAAAACGCTTTAAAGCTTCAGTTTTGCCAAAACTGGAGCTTTTTTGTTTTTAGCCGAGCCGTTAGGCAATGCCGATCGCTAAATTATTTTGACGGCACGTAAACCGAAATACAAAGTTAAAGCGATCGCGGTGTAGATGCCAATGAAACCTACAAAACTAATGACAGCGGACATAAATATTTTCCTTTTAAAATCGCAACAATTTATAGATTTTAGGTATTATAGGTTTTTTTGAGGGGCTATGGAATAGGGAATAGTAGCAAGTAGCAAGTAGCAAGTAGCAAGTAGTAAGTAAGAAGTAAGAAGTAAGAAGTAAAAAACGGCTGTTACCTTCTGCCCTCTGGAGGCGGAAAAATCGGAGGTGTCCTCCGATTTGTTTATCCGCCGTCCTTCTGCCCTCTGCCCTCTGCCCTCTGCCCTCTGCCTTCCCTAAATTAAGCAACTGAAAAACGCTTTAAAAACTTGCCCAGTCGATGCAGGAAGCTATCGACATAGGCAAATAAAACTGGTACGACTAGTAAAGTTAGGAGTGTAGAGGTAGTAAAACCACCAATAACGGCGATCGCCATCGGGCTGCGGGTTTGTCCGTCTGCACCCCATTCTAGAGCGATCGGCAGCATTCCTGCGACTGTAGAAACTGAGGTCATCAAAATTGGTCGCAAGCGGGATACACCAGCTTCAACTACTGCTTTAAATTGTGGTTTGCCCTGTTCGATCGCAGCTAAAGAAAAATCTACCAACAAAATCGCATTTTTGGTGACTAATCCCATCAATAAAACAATACCAATCAAGGCAAATAACCCTAATTCTTTTTGTGCTATCAATAAACCCAATAACGTACCGCCGATCGAGAAAGGTAAAGAAACCAAAATGGCGATCGGATACAGGAAATTGTTATAAAGCAGTACCAAAATGACATAAATTGATAGTACTGCCAATCCTAAAGCACCCACAAAGCGACTAAAAATGTCGCGCATGATTTTGGCATCCCCCGATGGTTCTTCGGTAACGTCAGGTGGTAAATTTTTGAGCGCTGGCAAGGCTCTAACTTTGGCAATGGCATCTCCTAAAGAAACCCCCTGTAAGTTGGCTTCCAGAGCCACCTGACGATTGCGGTTGTAACGTTTGATTTCGGCAGCACCATTACCCAAGCGAAGATCGGCGACAGACATTAATGGCACGAGATTGCCGTTAGAATCTGGTACTTTGAGATTTTTAATCGTTTCTAAATCTTGACGATATTTGGGATCGAGTTGGACGCGAATGGGAATTTGCCGATCGCTGAGATTAAATTTAGCTAGATTTGAGTCACTATCGCCGATCGAAGCTAGAGAAGCGGTACGGGCGATCGCATTGACGGAAACGCCCAAATCGCCAGCGCGATCGGGATTTGGGTTAATAGTAATTTCTGGTTTGACTAGACTAGCGCTAGAGTTTAATTCGACCAACCCAGAAACGGAACGCATTTGCGCGAACAACTGACTGGCAGAGCGATTGAGTGATTCGGGGTTGTCGCTGCGGAGTACGAGGGATAAATCTTTATTGCTACCAGCGCCACCTTGAGCGCGAAAACTAATTTTTGCGCCTGGAATTTGGCGCAATTGTGGACGCATTTGTTGCTGAAATTCGAGTTGAGAAATAGTTCGTTTTTCTCTGGGCAACAAATTAACGTAGATAGTGGCAGAATTAATATTACTTGCTCCAACTCCAGAGGCATTACCGCCTACTGTTGCGAGAACGCTAGTAACAACTTGATTTTTCTGTAAGAGATTGGTAATTTGTTGGCTTACTGCTTCAGTTTCGCTCAGTTTCGAGCCAGGAGGAAGTTCGACCAAAATCGTACTCAACCCTGTATCGCTACCGCTAAACAAACCTTTGGGAATAAAGGGAATTAGTTGCAAGCTGGCAATGAAGAAAGCGACGGCGATGATTATGGTAGTGATGCGATGCCGAAGCGCCCAACCGAGTAAACTGCGATAGGGTTGGCGCTGTCCGTTGTTTAAAAAAGGTAATTTAAACTTACTTTCGGCATTCTCTGTTTTTGATTTCAACAAATAGGCACACAGCATCGGCGTTACTGTCGCTGCTACCAGACTGGAAAAAAAAGTAGAGACAGCTACTGTTACGCCAAATGGCTGAAAAAACTGACCTGGTACGCCTCCCATAAAAGCCACGGGAAGAAACACGGCAATAATTGTCGCTGCGCTGGCTAAAACTGCCAAACCTAGTTCTTGAGAGCCATCGATCGCAGCTTGAATCGGCTTTTTACCCATTTGTAAATGGCGATCGACATCTTCGATCATGCAAACGGCATCATCGATTAAGTTTCCCAACGCCAGAGTCAAAGCTAATAGAGTCATATTGTTGAGGGTATAACCAAAGCCTTTCATCACCCAAAAAGTAGGGAAAATTGATAGGGGTAGGGCGATCGCAGCAATTAAAGTAGTTCGCCAATTCCACAAAAACAACCCTACTATAATTACAGTGATTATCGAACCTAAAGTTAAGTTGTCGATAATCCCTTGATATGAGTCACGAATGGCATCGCCACGAGTAAAGACTAGTTTTAGTTCGAGATCTTTGGGTAGTGTTTTCTCTAATTTGACTACTTCTTGGCGCACGCCCGACTCGACAGTAACTAGATTACTGCCAGCACTGCGTAAAACGGAAAATGCTACTACTGCTTTACCATTAAGAAAAGCTGACTGTCTGAGATCGCCATAACTATCGCTGACTTTGCCCAAATTGTTGAGAGTGACTGCATCGCCATTAGCAAGAGAAACCGAATAATTAGCTAAATCTCGAACTGTCTTAGCGCTACCGAGAGTTCTTATATTTTGTTCGCTACCGCCGACTTCCGATCGCCCGCCTGGTAAATTAACGTTAAACTGACGAATTTGTTCGTTGACTTGGGTGGCAGTAATTCCATAAGCTTGCAAGCGATCGGGATCGAGATCGACGCGAATTTCTCTATCTACACCTCCAAGGCGATCGATCTGGGCGACTCCTTGGACGCTTTGTAATTTTGGTATAATCGTGCGATCGACTAAATTACTCAAATCTTCCACCGATCGCTGCGACGAAGAAACAGCATAGGTCATAATCGATCCGCTAGCAAACTGTAAGCGTCTGACGATCGGTTCTTCGATATCTTGAGGCAAATCTTGGCGAATTTGAGCGACAGCATTACGAACATCATTGGTGGCGCGATCGCTGTCGCTTCCCAAAACAAACTCAACCGTAGTATTAGACCTACCGTCGGTTACGTTGGAGGTAATCTTATCGATGTTACCCAAACCCGCAACGGCATCTTCAATTTTTTTAGTTACTTGAGATTCTAACTCGGTAGGGCCAGCCCCGCGCTGAGTAACAGTAATCGAAACGGCAGGAACATCAATATTGGGACTATCGTTAATTCCCAACCCCAAAAAAGCAAAACCACCCACGATCGCCATCGTCACGAAAATAACAATGGTGGGAATCGGGTTTTTAATTGACCAAGAAGATATATGAAAAGACATTATTTAATGCTGAGATTGGGCAATGGGCAATGGGCAACGCTGCACCGGGCATCGGGCAATGGGAAGTGTAAAGTCACTCACTCACTTATTCACTATTTCTCCCCTGCACCTCTGCACCTCTGCACCTCTGCCTCCCCTATTCCCTACTCCCTACTCCCTACTCCCTATTGAATTACTTCGACACGATCGCCATCTTTAAGGTAAGCTGCACCTTTAAGAATGACGCGATCGCCTGGGTTTAAGCCACTGATAATTTCTACTTTTTCATCGGGAATAATTTGTCCCATTTCGATTCGTTTGGCTTTAACAGTATTATCTTTTTGTAAGACATAGGCGATCGCGCTACCGTCTGTTTGCGGCAAGAGGGCATCGACTGACACTTTTGCCCCTGGTGCTGTTGTAGTGACGATCGCAGCTTGCAAAAACATACCGGGTTTTAAAACTGAATTAGTCGGTAAATCTACTTTGACGATCGCTTGACGCGAATCTTCTTTTACGATCGGATCGATCGTGCGAACTTTTCCCAGCAAAGTAACGTTACTAGCTGTATTTCCCGTGACGCGAACTTTTTGTCCGGGACGGATCGAACTTAATTGTGTTTCTGGTACGGTCAATCTCAGTTCTAAGCGTCCTCGTTCGATAATTGTAAATAGTTTTTCAGAACTAGAAACTAAGTCACCGATGCGAGCATTTCTTTCGGCAATTTTGCCAGCAGTAGGTGCGACGACGACAGTATCTTTTAGCTGCGCTTGCACTAGTTGTACTTGTCCTTTTGCCTCAATTAGTTCTGCTTCAGCTTGGGCAATTACTTCTAAAGTTTCTCCTGCTTGCAGTTGTGCTAATCTTTGTTCGGCTTCGCGTAAATTGGCTTGGACTTGTTGCAAATTTGATTGACTGGTTCTTTGTTGAGCAATAATTTCATCGAGGCGATCTTGTGCGATCGCGCCTTCAGCTTTTAAAGTTTGATTTCTCTGTACTCTTTTGTTTACTAACTCTAAATCTGATTCCGCTTGCCATACTGTTGCTCGCGCGTTAGCTACTTTTTCTTGTGCTTGAGCAATTTCTTCAGATCGTGTTCCCACTCTTAATTGTGCTACTCTTGCCTCGGCTTTTGCTAACGCACCTCGTGCTTGCATTAGTTGTGCTTGCAATTGCGAATCGTCCAGGCGTGCCAAAACTTGACCCTTGGTAACAGTTTCTCCTCTGTCTGCTAAAATTTCAGAAATCTGAGACCCAGTTGCTGGCGAGGTAACAGGAACTAATTCGTAAGCTGCCACCGTACCATTGGCTTTGAGAGTGCGATCGAGCAGTGCTTTTTCTACTGCGACGGCTGTAACGCTTTGAGTTGATGTAGAAGTATCGGTTGCACTGGCGTTGGCGGTGGATACGTTTTCTGCCTTGGTAGGCTCAAACATTCGCATTCCAACTACTGCAAGCAAAGCGCCTACGCCAATCCCAACTACTAAGTTCCCTTGTTGTAGCAATCCTTGCGTTTTATCTTGTTGCATTGCCATACCATTAGAGGCGATCTCGACATTAATATTTAATCCTGTTTCTTCTATATTTTTTGAGTGCAGCTTGTCTGCGTCCGATCCTAATTGAGTCACAGTGCTTCCTCTTTCTGGTTATGCTTGAGAATAACTAAATTATTAGAATTTTTCTTAATATTCCTTCATATAAGAATACAACATTAAAAAGGGAACAGGGAAGAGGGAAGAGGGAGTAAGGGCTAGGGGCTAGGGGTTAGGGGTTAGGGGTTAGGGCGTGTTTTCAAACTTGTTATATTTTAAGATATTGGCGATCGCGAGAACTAAAATTACTGATGAGTCGAAGAGATCTAACCACCTTTGAGTGGGAACAACTAAAACCACTGCTACCTCCACTTAAACCCAGAACTGGTAGACCTTATCACGATCATCGTCAAGTGATTAATGGAGTTTTATGGATTTTAAGAACAGGCGCACCTTGGAGAGATTTACCCGAACGCTATGGTTCATGGCAAAGTGTAGCTACCAGATTTTATCGATGGCAGAAAGCTGGAGTTTGGCAACAAATCCTGGCAAATTTACAAACGATGGCTGATAAGGGAAAAAGACTTGATTGGGAGGTGCATTATGTAGATGGAAGTGTCATACGCGCCCACCAACATGCAGCGGGAGGTAAAAAAGGGGCGAGGAAGAAGAACAATTAGGTCGTTGTCGCGGTGGATTTAGCACCAAAATCCACCTCCGTTGCGAAGGAAGTGGAAAACCGATGACTTTTGTGCTTACTCCAGGTCAACGAAACGAGTCAATTGTTTTAGAACAATTGATGTCTCAGGGATCGGTCAAACGTATTAGTCGAGGTCGCCCTCGTCTTCGTCCTCAAAGGATTGTTGGAGACAAAGGTTACACTGGTCGTCGTATTCGTAATTTTTTACGTCGCCGTGGTATTTGTTTAACAATTCCCAGACTCTCTAATGAGAAACGCCGTGGACCATTTAGTCGAGAAATTTATCGTCAACGGAATGTAGTTGAGAGAACATTCAATCGACTTAAGCAATTTCGACGTATTGCTACTAGGTACGAGAAATTAGCGGTTAACTACACTGCTATGAGATTCGATCGCGTCAATTTTATTATGGTTATAGTTTGAAAACACGCCCTAGGGGTTAGGGAATAGGGAATAGGGAATAGGGAATAGGGGTTAGGGAATAGGGAATAGGGAATAGGGAATAGGGTTTAACTTTTTAGACTAAAAATCTATTTTGCAGTTCCTGAATAATTTGAAGGTTGGCTTCAGGAAAAGTATATCGATTTAATTCGCTGACATTTACCCAGCGTACTTCATCGCATTCGATCGGCTGCGGCTCACCACTAATATGATGGCAAAAGTAGACAAACAAAGTGACGCGAAAGTTGGGATAAGTATGTTCGATCTCAATTAAAGGTTCGATAACTTCAATTTCGATCGCCAACTCTTCTAAAATTTCTCTTTGAATACATTCTTCGACAGTTTCATCTGGTTCGATTTTGCCTCCAGGAAATTCCCATAAACCTGCCATATCTCCTGTATTGCGACGACGATCGATTAATATTTGTCGGCGATCGTTGCGAATTACAGCAACGCCTATTTTTTTATGAGGCAATTGTACTGACATATTTTTATTGACTTAAATATTAATTTTGAAAGAGATAAAACTTAAATGTAACAGCACTCACAAGCATACTCTTCTATTTAATCGCAATCGAAAAGCCTGCACTCCCGTGCAATCGCGCTTTCTCTAATCTCGTATCGATCGAATGTTTGAAGTCAGTTGTTAAATGCGATCGCGATTAATGTGCAGGAGCGATCTCTATTACAGTGTAAAAGGCGATTGACAAGAGATGATTTAAAAGTAAAGTTATTTTAAGTTTTATGGTTGCCGAATTAAAACTAACACCCGAAGAAATATCGGCAAAAACTTCTTCATTACCAACAGCAATTTTTTCTTCTTGGGAATGTAAGTATAAAATTTCCGAACGTTTGAGTATTGTTTCTTCTGTAGCGATCGATCCAAGCGATCGATTTTTTGTCAGTTGCGATGATAATGACATCAAATTATGGGAAATAAATACAGGAGAAGAAATTGCTAGTTTACGCGGACATAGCGATCGCGTTCGCTGTTTGAGTCTGAGTCTTGATGGTAAATTTCTAGTTAGTGGCAGTGTCGATCGCACCATCAAACTATGGAATTTAGCTACAAAAGAATTAATTCGCACTTTTGGCGATGTCTCTTCTGGACATTTGGGTGCGGTTTTATCGGTGGCGATTAATGTTAACGGAAAAAATTTAATTAGCGGTAGCGCCGACAAAACTACGAAAATTTGGGACGTGGAAACTGGCAAAGAAATTAATAGCTTTACTGACTATGTCGAACAAGTTACTTCGGTTGCCATTAGTCCCGATTATGATGTTTTTGCTAGCGCCAGTTTAGAAAATAATTTTAAATTCAGAAATATTAATAACGGCGAAATTAAACGAACAATTTCAGAAAATTCAATTGTCTTGTCTGTTGTTTTTAGTCCAGACGGAAAGTTATTAGCGACGACTAATCTCGATCGCACGATTAAGTTATGGAATTTCGTTACGGGAGAAGTAATTCTTACTTTGACTGGACATACCAATCGAGTTTCTAATTTAGTTTTTAGTGCGGATGGAAAAATTCTTGTCAGTAGCAGTTGGGATAAAACTATCAAACTGTGGCAAGTAGAAACTGGAGAATTAATCGATACTCTTGCAGAAAATTTAGCAGAAGTTGCTTGCGTGGCAATTAGTCGAGATAACAAAACTATTGTTGCTGGTACTGGCGATCGAACCATTGAAGTTTGGCAGTGCCAATAAAAGCGATCGCTAATTTGAACTCAAATCTATGTCTATTCTTTTACGAATTAACTTATAAAATGGAATATTGAGTTTGCCACAGTTCGGGAACTGTCATTGACTCCTCAACTACGCTTTCTGTTTCGGCAGAAAATCTATGAATAGAACTGTGGCGTTCGGATCGATCGCCGTTGCTGGCACCTGAATGATTAACTCACCGAGCGGGTCAGGGTTTTGCAGTGTGTCTAGAATCGAGCAGCGGGCGGTGTATTCTAGCGGTTGGTTCGTCTTCAACGATCGCACCGCTGCAATCTGTTTGATGGGTACTCCACGCACCGAGAGCGTGTCATACGGTTGCATTAACAGATGCAGATAATAGCGCTGCCCACGTCGAGTCGAAGAACCATAAAATTGCCAAGCTTCCAGTCCTGGTTCGGTGTCGATGATACTCTCAGCATAATGATTCATCCACGCTGAAACCTCTGCCAATCGTTCGACTTGCTCGGCTGGAAGTTCGCCATTTCCCATCGGACTGACGTTAAGCAACAGATTGCCGCCTTTACCTGCGACTTCACACAGCGTGTGAATCAACTGTCGGGTAGTCTTGAACTGCCGATCGGTTGGGTTATAGCCCCAGCTTTCGTTAATCGTCAGGCAAGTCTCCCAGCGTCGCGCTGGAGGCTGGGCTGGGATGAACTGTTCGGGCGTGTCAAAGTCACCAAAACCGGGGAGGCGATCGTTGATTAAACAGTTCGGTTGCAATTGCCGAATCATCTGGTGCAACTCCGACGAACGCCACTGTTCGGGGGTGCGCTCCCAACCGCCATCGAACCAGAGTACGTCAATTTCACCATAGTTTGTGAGCAGTTCGCGCAGTTGGGCAAACAGAAACGCTAAGTAGCGTTGCCATTGCTGGGGTGTGGGTTGCGGCAATCGGTCAAAGCGGTAGGGCTTATCGGCTTCGGTGAAAGCTGGGTAGTCTGGGTGATGCCAATCACTCAGTGAGAAGTACAAGCCGACGCGCAAGCCCTGCGCTCGCATCGCGTCGAGAAACGATCGCACAATATCTTGCTGGTATGGTGTATGTTGAATTGAGAACTCGGACTGCTGGGTATGAAACAGGGCAAACCCATCGTGATGCTTGACGGTCAAGATCGCGTACTGCATTCCCAGTTGCGTTGCAAGTCGCGCCCAAATGTGCGGATTGTAGTCGTGAGGGTCAAAGGTGTAGGCGTTTTGGTGATACGCCTCGACCTCAATATTTTGGCAGTAGGGCAAGCTAAACACGCCGCCCACGAGCGGCCACGATAACTCCCACCCTTGCTGGCTACTGTGCCCCCAGTGAATAAACAGACCGAAACGAGCAGTGTCAAACCAAGTTTTTTGCATAATATTAAAAGTAAAAACAAAATATGCCAAATTTTATCGAGATCGATCGAGAAAAAATTAATCATCTTTCTCGATTAAAGGTATGGTGACAATGAAAGTTGCACCGCGATTTTTCCCGAGACTTTCAACTGCGATCGTGCCGTCGTGAAGTTCGACTAACTGACGCACGATCGCAAGTCCCAAACCGAGTCCGCCTTTTGTTCTAGTTGTAGAGCCATCGGCTTGACGAAAGCGATCGAAAACATGGGGAAGAAAATCTGGATCGATACCTATTCCCGTATCTGTAACTATTAATTTAGCAACGGCTGGAGTAGAGGATGTATCTGAAGTTAGTTCGACATTAATTTGTCCGCGATCGTCAGTAAATTTAATCGCATTAGATAATAAATTCCAAACGATTTGATGCAGTCGATCGCAGTCTCCGAAAACTTGTCCGACATTTGTATCGAGATGAGTTTGAATGAGAATAAATTTTTTTTCAGCACTGAGGCGAATATCTTCGATTGCAGACGAAATAATTTGTGCAAGACTAACGGGTTTTCGATCGAGACGAAGTTTGTTACTAACGATCCTAGAAATATCGAGTAAATCTTCAATTAATTGATTTTGATGTTCGGCGTTGCGAACGATAACTTCTACGGCTTTTTTTGACGTGTTTGCATCGAGAAACGGCTTTTGTTGTAGGATTTTTGCCCATCCTAAAATTGGATTGAGAGGTGTCTTCAGTTCGTGGGAGATTGTGGCTAAGAATTCGTCTTTAAGTTTATTTGCTTGCTGCGCCTCTCGGTATAAACGAGCATTTTCCAGTTCAATTTTTTTACGAGCGCTAATATCTTCGATTAAACCATCAACGATATTTGTTCGATCTGCTTCAGTAATTATTTTACTGATTCTAACCCAAATCCTTTGACCATCTGCTCGACAAATTTGTAATTCTCTCTCTCTTGCTTGTCCATTTTGTTGCAGTCGCTCGATTAATTCGGCATAGACATCGGGCGAAAAATATGATTCTAGTTTGGATGGTCGCACATTTCCCAACGATTCCAAACCGAGTAATTGAAAAAAAGCTCGATTTGCTTCGAGTAACGTACCATCTGAATTGAGGCGATAAACTCCAACTTCAAGGCGATTGAGGAGCGAATGTAAGCGAAATTCTAACCCTATCGCTTTTTGTTTGGCTGTAGCTCTTTCTAACGCCATACGAACAGCCACAGGTAAGCGAACATAGTGTGCAGCCGATTTAATTACGTAATCGTCTAAACCCGATTTCATTGCTTCTACGGCGATTTCCTGACTGCCACTGTTGGTAAACATAATTACTGGGCGATCGGGGTATTGGCTTTTGAGTAGGCGTAAAACATTGATGCCTTTACTCCAACGCAGTTGATAATCGGTGATGGTTAAGTCAAAATTTCCTTCAGCAATAGCGCGTTCGAATTCTGAAGCTTGAGCTACCTGTTGTATTTCAAGCTCGCCAAACTCTTTTTTTAAAGCGCGAATGGCTAAGGCGCGATCGGCAAGATTATCATCAATTAATAAAATTCGCAACATGTAAGCAAAAAAAATACACTCAAAAGCTTTTTAAATATAAGAGTGTTGCTCTAATAACTCTAGCACCCCAGCAACCCCAACACTTTCCTTAAGAATTTGGTAATTCGAGCCAAAAACGGCTTCCTCTTCCGAGTGCAGATTCGATACCTACTCGTCCGCCCATGCGTTCGACACCTTTTCTAACGATCGCCAAACCAATGCCGCTACCTGGATAAATTTCATTGCTATGCAGTCTGACAAAAGGTTGAAAAATATCTTGATGCGATTCGGGAGAAATTCCAATACCATTGTCGCTAACCCACAATCGCACTCGATCGGCGACGGAAGAAGAAGTAGATAAAGGAGTTGTGATTAGTTCGGTGCGAATTTCAATCTGTGGCGATGTATTTGGTGCAACGAATTCAATCGCGTTAACAATTAAATTTGTGATTACTTGTATGAGAATGGTTCGATTGCCGATGACTTCGAGTAAGGGTTCGATAATTGTAATGCTAGTGTTACTTTGCTCAATTTTTAAATTTAATTGGTTCAATACGTCACAGACAACTTGCGATAGTGGCGTGAGTTGGACGGGAATTTCAGTGCGACTGAGTTGACTGTAGGCTAAAAGATCGCGAATCAATCGATCGGCTAAACGGCTACTGTCGAGAATATGCTGAAGATTTTCTTGAGAGCGAGAGTTGAGGCGATCGTACTCATCTTCAAACAATAGCACGGTAAAGCCTTGAATCGCTCTGAGGGGTTCGCGCAAATCGTGGGAAACCGAATAGGCGAATTCTTCGAGATCTTGATTGGCATTAGTGAGTTTACGATTGGTGGTTTCTAGTTCGCGGGTGCGATCGCGTACTCGTTGTTCTAAAGTTTGGTTGAGTTGCTGAATTTCTAGTTCGGCAGTTTTACGAGCGCTAATATCTTCAATCAAGCCATCAATTACCAAATTGCCCTCAATCTCGGTTAGCGTCGTGCTAATTGATAGCCAAATCGAGCTACCATCACTTCGATTTAATTTAATTTCAAGATCTCTGTCAATTGTCGATTCGTCTGCCCATAAAGAGCGTGGATTTAATAATTGTTGTTGTTCGACTTCTTGTAAAGATTGCGCCCCCAATAATTCCAAAAAAGCGCGATTGCAATCAATAAAAGTGAATGTACCATCGCAATTGACGCGGAATACTCCAACTTTAAGGCGATCGAGCAATCCTTGTAAGCGCAAATCTAGCAAAGCCGCTCTTTGTTTTGCTTGCGATCGCTCTAGTGCGATTCGTACTGCCGCAGGCAAACGAATGCGACGCTTGGGATTTTTTAAGACGTAATCATCGAGTCCATTTTTCATGGCTTCGACGACAATTTCTTCGCTACCAGTGCTAGTAAACATAATCACCGGACAATTGGGATATTGTTGCTTGATTCGACGCAACACTTCTAATCCGTTACTCCAGCGTAATTGATAATCGCTAATTACTAGATCGAAATTCCCGATCGCCAATATTTGATTTAATTCTTCTTCTTGCCGAATTTGTTGGACGAGTAATTCGGGAAAATCTTTTTCCAACTGGCGAATTACTAGAGTTCGTTCGGCAGGACTGTCATCGATTAATACAATTTTGAAGGGTTGTGCTAAGGTCATTTATTCCTTTGAGTAGGGAGCAGCCTCAGGTTAATTAATCCAAAAGCGACTGCCTTGTCTGACTTGAGATTCCACCCCCATGAAACTGACCATGCTTCGATACTAGAGCGAACGATCGTTGCTTTCTACTTTAGTATCAAAGTAAGTCTTAGCACCGTCTAATCGATCGAATACACGGAAATTGAAGTTTTGATGGTTGGGTGCAATGCCAATGCTATTTCAACCCATTAGCGTACCAAATTTTGCTCGAATTCTGCCTAAATTTCTACCCTTGGAGGTATCATCACTCAAATTTATCGAATCAGGTTGAGTCTGGAAATTTTATTTCAATTGAAAATTTGGAACAGAGACTTCGATATCAAATTTAGTAGTGACTCTGGCATACAATTCGCCGATATTTTCCAGCAAATTTGTTTTAGGCGCAAGACTTTTAACTAATTGGGTATCATCTATGTCATACACGTTAAATTCTCGACCGTCAATTTGAACTTGAGTTTGTTTTTTTGTATTATTGGAAAGACTTACATTTTGCTCGAAAGTAAAATTTGTATAGTGTTCATTTTCGGGCATAACTAAAGACAAACCCGTACCTAATGCTAAACCAGCTACAGCAGCGAGTAATAACTCTTTTATTGACGATCGATCGAGCAGAAGACTTTTCATAGAATTTCAACAATCAAAGAAACACGATAAAAAACATTTCGTTGCAGCTCGATGTTCGACGGTCGATTACTGCGAAAAATTTGAAGCGCGATTGCTTGCGACAAGCAAGCTGGAGAAGTGTTTTTTAAAGCTATCTAAACGCTGCTGAATTTTTCAAAACTAGAGAATTTTTTGAATCAACGGTGTTTGTGTGTATATCTTTATTGTTCATTCAACTCTCCTTGAGCGATCGCCTGCTTGTGCAACTTTTTTGATTGACACCACGTCTTGAATATAGTTCGTGCGATTCTTTATAAAAATGTTAGGATCGAGATTGAGAATACAAAAGATTAACGATTAAGTTTTTATTCGATATATAAGGTTTTTTCCGTAAAGTATTGAGCTATTTCTTTTTTAATAATCAAGTCTCTCTAAACACAACATCCATTGAGAAGACAATCTAAATTATGTCAATTTATGTAGGCAATTTATCTTTTGAAGTTAAGCAAGAAGACTTAAGTGAAGTCTTTACCGAGTATGGAACTGTTAAACGGGTTCATCTTCCTACCGATCGCGAAACAGGACGCTTACGTGGTTTTGCTTTTGTCGAAATGGAATCCGAAGCCAACGAAGATAAAGCTATTCAAGCTTTAGATGGAGCAGAATGGATGGATCGCGAGCTAAAAGTTAATAAGGCTAAACCTCGTGAAGACAGAAGCTCATTTGGTGGTGGAAGTTCATTTGGTGGTGGTCGTCGAAACAACCGCTTCTAAGCGATCGGGGTTAAATTAAAAAATCAACGCTTCTGGGCATTAAGTAGATTAGTTCTACATTACGTTCCCAGAAGCGTTTTGTTGTATAAACAAGAAATATTACGGTGTTGAGAGTTGATTGATTTGTATTTAAGGCATTGCATCCCTGCGGGATGATTTAAAGAGGGATAGTACCGTAATGAAGATAGTGAAGTAACAGTTTGATAGATAATCTGAGCATTTCCTCACATTTGGAATAACATAAAGTTTTCCTTTTTAAACGAGCAAGATAATGTCTAAGTCGAGTATTTTCTCCTTCAACTCTGGTCATATAAGTTTTAAGAACGAGATGGTCACAATCATTGATAAAACAGGGATAAACTTTCCATCCATCGGTTACATAGAAAAACGACTGCCATCGTCTGATTATTTTCCACAGAGGCTCAAAAGTCTGACTACTGCGATCTCCGATAACCCAAGCTAAAATTCCCGGTGAAAAATGGTTTACGACTGTCCACAGCCAAACTTTATTTTTTTTTTCCGACAAAAGTTTGTAGTTCATCTACCTCAGTAATCTCTGGTATTTGTGAAACTGAAGGTAGATTAGGTAACGTCTCAGCAGAATTTCTGACAAGCGCGAATAACAGTATTGTGATTAACTCCTGTGATTCTCTCGATCGCTCGGAAGCCTAAACCATTGACATACATTTTTAAGCAGTTTTCTTTTGCTTCTGTTGAGTATCCACGCTCTGTGTATCGATCGATGAACTGACGATTGCATTCCTTACAATGATAATTTTGTTTTCCACGACGATGACCATTTTTGCGAATTTTATTTGACTGACAGTTAGGACATTTCATTCCTTATTATTATCAGATCATCCCGCAGGGATGCAACGCCGTATTTAATTAGCTTTCTCGCCGAGAAAGCTAAAAGGTAGACAGCGATTACCAGCCTGATGTAGCTACCAACTTACTCTTATTGGTGCAATCGCAGAGACGCTTTTATTTCGGAAACAGATGTCGCCTCGATCCAATACCTGGATTGAAAATACCTGCCACATCCTCATCAGACAATTGGCTGAGTTGAGCCTCTAAATCTTTAACTGTGAATGCATAGCCTCTAGCTTTAGCCAGAACAATAAAAGCTAATGGATCGCTCAAAGCTTTCTGTCTTTCCTGCCCGGCGTGGGCTTGCTCTACTTTTTTGTAGATTCGAGCAGCATTTTCCTGGATCGTGATTATGCCTCCTTCTGCCTTGACGAATTTTATAGGTTTTTCCAACTTTTCAGACAAGGATTTTTTTATAAGTAAAAAGTATTACCTATGTAATTTATTATAACTCATATTTATTTTATAACTAACTTGTTTTTAAACTTTATAACGAACAATCGATTTCAAACACTCTGGACTATCATTACGAGGATTATTGACATAATTCTCCTTTACCTCGGCAAAACTTACCAACGATCGAACCCCCAAAAAAACAAAAAAGCGATTGCTTCTTAAAATGAGCGATCGCCTTTGTTATTCTCTAATCCCTAATCCCTAATCCCTAATCCCTATCCCCTCTTAGTTAGTTTTTTCAATCTTTGCTTTTTTACTCAACTCTTCAATTTCTGATGAAGCAATGATTTCTTTGGCATCCAATCTGTTAATACTGGCTAATACCTCATCTTTTGAAGCAATACTTCTTGCCAATCGTTGTTCATCTATTTTGTAGGCGGTAAATTTATTATTGCCAATTTGAAACTTCATTGGCGTTTTTTGATTGCTAGACAAACCTACATTTTGCTCGAAGCTAAAACTCGTGTAAGTTTCATCGGGAGGCATAACCAACGATAAAGTAGTACCGAGGGTAATACCAGCTACAGAACCAATCGTAAAACCTTTAACTAACATTTTTAGAGTTTTTATCGGAAATTTCATGCTTTTCACCTCGATCGTCATTGACAAAATTGCAAAACAATCCGATCCAAATCACCTTCTCTTGGTGAATTGAAACAAACCAATTTTTTTAAAAAAAGATATCAATACCCTATCGATCGCGTCTCAGTAACTGGTATCTGTCTAATTAATGATAATTAACTCAACGTTAGGCTTAAAGTTTAGTCAAGCTTGATTTGAATCTTTCTTGTAGTCAGCGATCGATAGTTTTAGCAGACTATAATGATATTCGTCTATATTTATAAATGTCGATATTTAACCTTATCGATATTGTGACAAATTATATTGATGATTGTCAATATCCATGTCAATATATGGTGATGAAATAAACCCGCAGATAAGAGAGGATGAGTTTTAAAACGGCGATTTTTATGAAAAAACCTGAATTTACTGATTGTTGTGCGCCATTACTTGCTGGCTGCCTTACGTGTGATGAAGCAATAAATCTAGCTACGATTTTTCGCGTATTAGGCGAACCAGTAAGATTGCAAATGCTAAGCGCGATCGCCGCACACCCAGACTTAGAAGTTGGTGCTTGCGAGTTAGCTAAGCCTCTGGGCTTGTCACAACCAACGGTAAGCCATCACCTCAAAGTTATGTATGAAATCGGCTTATTAGATAAAGAAAAACGCGGCACATGGATATATTATAAAATTCGCCCAGAGAAGTTAGCCGTGTTGCAGAATTTTTTTGCTTAAGCGTTTAAAATTGAACCGTCGGGTGCTTCGAGAACGAAACCAGCATCGCGAATCATTTCTAAATCTGCCCTTGCTGCTTGTCCTGCGGTAGTAAGATAATCGCCAATAAAGATCGAGTTAGCAGGATACAATCCCAAAGGTTGCAGCGATCGCAAATGAACTTCTCTTCCTCCAGCAATGCGTATTTCTTGTTCGGGAAGTAAAAAGCGAAATAGACATAAAATTCGCAAACAGCGACGTGGATTTAATTCGTTTAGCTTCTCAAAAGGAGTGCCAGGAATGGGAATTAAAAAATTAAGGGGAACACTAGTCACATCTAATTCGCGCAAAGAGAAAGCCAGATCGATGACATCGTCGTCTGATTCTCCCAAACCGAAAATACCGCCCGAACAAGTTGTAATTCCTGCGGCTTTAACATTTTTAATGGTAGCGACGCGATCGTTAAATGTATGAGTGGTGCAGATATTTTCGTGGTAATTTTCTGCGGTGTTAAGATTATGATTGACGCGATCGACTCCTGCTTCTGCCAAACGATGGGTTTGTTCTTCGCTGAGAAGTCCCAAACAGGCACAAACTTTTAGGTTATGATTGGTTTTTACTTGACGCACTGCATCGAGAACTTTGTTGAAAGTAGACTCACTCGGAGAACGTCCAGAAATTACAAAGCAAAAAGTACCAGCTTTTAATTTCGCGGCGCGATCGGCTGCTTGGAGAATTTTTTCTCGAGCGAGAAGGGGATATTTTTCAATTTCAGCTTGAGAGATTTTTGATTGCGAACAGTAATGACAATCTTCTGGACACAAACCACTTTGAGCGTTAAGTAGATAATGTAAGCGAACTCGATTTCCCCAGTAGTGACGGCGTACTCGATAGGCTGCGGCTAATTGTTCTAAAAGTACTTCATCGTTCGCGTTAAGTACTGCTTTTGCTTCGGTGCGTGTAAGTAATTCACCTTGAAGCGATCGCCCTGCTATTAAATTCCAATTAGAAATATCGATCGAAGAGTCTGTTATCATTATCGAGCTTTTACTGTTAGATAGAACCGTCATTTCTATTTCAAACAATACACTAACAGCTATTGACTCCTAAATCACTTTAATTATTTTTCCTTGTTGTTGTAATGAAAGAGTAAGACAACTGAGGATTTGTACTAATTCCGCACCAAGTAATGGGGAAGCAGCAGGGGTATTAGTGCGATCGAGAATATTTTTGAGAAAGCGATCGCAAACTTGGGCTAGAGGTTCGGATTTTTCCAGATCGATCGCTTCGCAGTGTTGTCCGTTAGCTAGAAATTTTTCTTCTTGTCGATCGAAATAGCCGTGTTGAATTGTTAGAGGATTTTCTGCAAGTTCGTCAAAAATCAAACTACCGCGATCGCCAACTAAAGCTAATTTTCTTTGTTTGTCTGGATTGAGCCAACAAAAATGCAAACGGGCTTGAAAATTATTAGGATAAGTTAAAGTCGCCCAAACTAAATCGGCTAAATTGCGATCGTTTTGCAACCAAACATTTCCTGTTGCTTGTACTTCGATTGGCATTTCTCCCAACCAATCGTTAAGAATAGCAATGTCATGAATGGCTAGATCCCATAATACGTCTACATCCTGTCTGACTGGCGCTAAATGAATTCGCGTTGCATAAGCGTAACGAAATTCTCCTATTTTTCCCGATCGCGCTATTTCTTT
>JBOFLQ010000011.1:0-2007 GCA_051657945.1 Xenococcaceae cyanobacterium
CTAGCGAGACAAGTCCTGTATTTTTAGCTTTTGAAGATGCTGTAACTGGTGGCGAGAGGTTTGTAAAAGTGACGGCTCCGGCAGCAGATGGCGCAACTAGCCTTACTGTTGCGCCGTTGAAACGAGCGATCGCACCTGCCTCTACTGGGCAATATCCGGTGAAGCTGCAAGCGCGGACATCGGCGGATCTGTCAACGAGTAACAATAACGTGACATCGACGACCTTCGATTCGGGTGGCTATGTGGATGGGGTTATCGCTAGCATTGGCTATGGTTTATCATGCCCTGGTAACTTTTTGCAGTTGGACGCAGGTTTCCGAACAGCCTTCTTTGCCTTCAATGAATTTAGGGAAGTATGGATTACTTTAAAAATGCCCAATCCAGGAGCAGGTTACACTTCTGGATACATTTTCAAGGGTCCAGCAAGCGTTACAGATTGCCCCATTAGTGACCCTGCCGACGGCGTGATTAGTGCGAACGTCAGTCTCGAAATGCGCGGAAAACTCACTGTTATTGAACCGCAATAGCCTACGCCGACTAGGTTTTAGACTTTATTAATGTTACAATAAAAGCAGGTTTATTAATAGCATAATGCTACGCAGTTTCTAATTACTGATAATAATTAGAAACTGCTAACCTACCTCCTTCATCGCTTAAAGTCAGGAGAAAGGCTAAATGTATTGTAACAGCAGCAAAACTGGCGTGTATGCCATTATTTGTCTTGAAAATGGCTTTTGGTATATTGGTTCAGCAAAATCTGTACGAGGGTTTTGGTCAAGAATTTTCAAGCATCGAAACGATCTACAAAGAGGGGTTCACCACTCTCCCATTTTGCAAAAACATTATGAACGCTATGGAGAAGATGCTTTTACTGTGTTGATACTAGAAGAATGCGAACCAGATAAATGCATTGAGGTTGAGCAAATATGGCTCGACCTTAATGGCGTTGGTTCTGAAAACTGTAGTTACAATCTTCTAAAAATAGCAGGTGGAGTTCCTTCAAATCTCGGTAAAAAACTAACAGAAGTTGCTAAAAGAAAAATATCAGAAAGAGCTAAGAGAAGAAAACTATCGCCAGAAAATATCGCTAAGATAACCGCCGCAAGACTTGCAGTTAAATCATTAGATTACGTGGTTACAAGTCCAAATAATGAAGAAATAGAAATTAAAAATTTAAGAGCATTTTGTCGCGAACATAATCTTTGTCCGAGTGCAATGGGTCTTTGTGCCAAAGGTAAACAAACTCACTGTAAAGGATGGAAGTGCAGATATGCCAGTACAACTATTGAGGAACAAGAAGCCGCAATTGCTAAGGTACTTAACAACAGAAGAAAGATTTATATAGCTATTTCTCCTACAGGTGAAGAATACGTTACTGAGTCACTTAATAAATTTTGCTTTGAGCATAAGCTGACCGCTACATTAATGCGTCACGTAGCGAACGGCGATCGCTTTTCTCATAACGGCTGGAAGTGTAGATTGGTTGACGAACCAGATTTGATAAGTCAAAAACGTAGACTATCAGTTCCCAGAGGTGTGCCAAGTAGAAAATCTTACATAATTACTTTGCCATCTGGCGAAGAAGTAACAATAACTGGACTGGCTGAGTTTTGTAGAACTCACAATCTACAACGCACTAATATGTGTGACGCTGCAACGAGTGGAAAAACTTATAACGGCTACAAATGCCGCAGGATAGATTAAACGCTATGAATTTAAAGCTCCCTTTTAAGACTGCTCCCAAGCCGACAACAGTCCCCGTAGGCGATGAAGAAATCGGCATCCTAGAATTTCCCAAACTCTACGATTTGACCCCCAACGAGCGCCTATTTATTAAAGACTTCCTCAAGGATGAACCAGACATTCGTCTTGAAGGGGTGAAATTAGCCAAAGCGATCGCACAAAGCTCCGGCAAATCAGTAGGCGAAACCTACGCGGCACTAACCAACAGAGACACCGAGGCATTGGGCGAACACTTGGAAGAACTAATTAGCTTCCAAGAAAAGA
>JBOFLQ010000012.1:0-12629 GCA_051657945.1 Xenococcaceae cyanobacterium
AACGCAAGGCTTCAAAGCGCTGGAAGAAAGCCAGCCGCCGAGTAGCTAGACTCCAAACCAAGATTTCCAACCAAAGAAAAGATTGGGTTCACAAAGTAGCAGCAGAGATTGTACGCGGTAATAGCCTCGTTGCTACAGAAAAACTCAACATCAAAGCGATGACCCGCAAAGCCAAACCAGGCAGTAAGCGAAAAGCGCAAAAAACTGGACTCAACCGTTCGATTCTAGATACGAGTTGGGGAATGTTGCGTAGCGCAATAGAGTACAAGTTGGCTGAGTGTGATGGTGTGTTTGTAGAAGTACCAACACAGAGAGTCAAGCCATCTCAAACTTGTCCGAACTGCGGTCATCAAGAACCAAAAACCTTGGCACAAAGAGAGCATCATTGCTTGAAGTGTAGCTACTCAGAAGACAGGGATGTAGCAGCAGCCAAGGTTTGTCTGTCTTGGGCATCAGGAACTGGTGTCCTCAATCGCGGATCTTGTGCCGCTACTTCTGCGCCCCAGGCAACTGGCGCAAAGAAGCAAGCATGGGAGTTGAAGCGACAAAAACTCTTGGTTCAACGTAGCGAAGCGGAGTAACCAAGAGTAGTTCATGACTACCTACTCCTTTGCAACAAAGTCAAGGCAACTGTGGGAAGATCCTAAAAAGAGAAAAAAACTAGAATCCCTGCTAGAACAGTTAGAAAAATTAATCATTAAAGAGTCGAACGTTTAAAAACATCAGGAAAAAATCATGAAAACGTTAAAAAATTTGCACGATCGAGATTTTAATTTATGGACTGAACAGATGAAGATAGCACTTGAAAATAGAGATGTTAATGCTATGGATTGGAACAACCTGATCGAAGAAATTGAGGATATGGGGGCAAGCCAAAAAAGAGCTTTAGATACTTACGTGCAGCGATTAATCGAACATATCCTTAAGCTTAAGTACTGGGAATCAGAAGTAGATAAGTGTCGCAATGGATGGATGAAAGAAGTGACTAATTTTAGAAATCAAATTAATCGCATTCTCAAAAAAAATCCTAGTCTTAAAAACTATTTAAAAGATGAATACCAAGATATTTATCGAGATGCCATAAAAGTCATGAGATATGACTTTTATATTCCTGAAACAAATTTTGTGGAAATTGAGGAAATAATGAAAGAAGATTTTTTCGGCGAAATGCCCGACTAAAAATGCGCGCTTCGCGCAAAGGTGGAAAATATCAAATTTTCCACCTTTGCTATAAACCTCCTGCAAAAGTCTTAGTCAATCGCTTCTTTTTGCATTTGAATTCTACTGTATATATAATTTTTTTGAATTCCTCGATCTCCCAAACATTCGTAAGCAATTAACTTTTTTTCCTATCTTTTAAATTCAATATTTTGTATTTCAACTACTGAAAGTTGCTTTCAAAACTTCCACCAACCTCTGAATATGCTCATCTTGATGGGTTGCCATTACCGAAAGACGAATGCGACTAGTAGGGACTGTTGGCGGACGGATTGCAGGTGCAAAAATTCCAGCTTCTCTAAGTTTTTTGGCTAGATTGAGTGCTTCTGTTGCAGAAGATAAATTAACGCAAAGAATTGGTGATTCTGAAGGCAATAAATTTATCCGTGCCAATTGTAATTGCTGCTTGAGACTATTAACGTTACGCAATAGTTTTTGACGGCGATCGGGTTCGGTTTTAATCACTTCGATCGCGGCATTTGCTGCTGCTGTATCCGCAGGAGAAAGTGCCGTAGTATAAATCCAACTAGAAGCGCGGTTGCGTAAAAAATCGATTAATGTGGCGCTACCTGCTACATAACCGCCCAAACTCCCCAACGCTTTACTCAAAGTACCAATTTGAATTAACTTTTCTCCCGTACAGCCAAAATGCTCGACGCAACCAGCCCCTGTTTTCCCCATTACTCCCGTAGCGTGGGCTTCATCTACTAACAACATGCACTCAAAAATCTCAGCTAGTAATACTAATTCGGGCAAAGGACAGAGATCGCCATCCATGCTAAAAACGCTGTCGGTGATAATTAGACAACGACGGTAGCTCGATCGATTTTGGTGCAGTTGTCTTTTTAAATCGTCAATATCGCCATGGTTGTAAATTAATACTGTGGCCCCGCTCAATTTAGCACCATTAATGAGACTGGAATGATTGTAGCGATCGCTAAAAATTAAATCTCTCTCTCCCACCAACGCCGCGATCGTACCGAGATTTGCCAGATAACCAGAACTAAATATTAAAGCATCTTCAGTTTGTTTGAGAGCGGCGATCGCTATCTCTAAATCGCGGTGCAATTGCCTATGTCCGCTCAACAATCTCGAACCAGTACTACCCGTACCATATTTTTCGATCGCTGTCATTGCCGCATGCTTGAGGCGATCGTCTCCTGCTATACCCAGATAGTCGTTGCTGGCAAAATTGATTACTTGCTCTCCTTCTAATTCTACTACCGCACCTGGATGATTTTGAATCGCTTGCACCGAACGATACCAATGGGCGCGATGAATCGTATCTAAAGATTTTTTGAGCCAAGCATAAGAATTGGAAGACATTTTAAGGTTTTAGATATAGTGCTGAGTAATGGTTCATAGGGCAAGGGGCATCGGGCATCGCTGCACCAGGCAGATAAAAGTGTACAGTTTTGCCGATGGCTTCGCACTACCTACGGCTTTATCGACTTTTGATTCCCTATTTTTTTTCTAAATAACTCAACAACCAATTAACAGCAGTGGCGCGGCGGGTTTGTCTGGGGCCGAATTCACCAATTTTATAACCTTTAAAACCTAATTTTTCTTTAAGTAGTTGTTTGTTTTCTGGTGGAATCGATCGCGTCAGTTTGACTGTAGGCGGGCGATCGGCTATAAAATCTGGCGGTTGGGGATATTTTTGTTGCCAATCTTGCGCTACATTGCTATTATCCCAAGTTTGGGTAAATTCATCGTAACGATAACCCAGACAATACCATACCAACTGATTGACAGTAGCATCGTCAATTTCTTCTTTGAGAATTGCCCAAAGAGTATCTTCGTTAAGAGGTGGTAGGTACATAAAAACATTTACAAAAGCTTTTGTAGAATCGGACTCTACAAAATTTTGTCATTTTTTTGTGCAACCATAAAAACTTTTTTGAAGATAAAAAGCCCAATCCTAGCTAAAGATAACAACAAACTTTAGTTTTTTCTATCCAAATCTTGCGATCGTTCGATCGATTCTTGCGATCGCCTCGTAAAATCATTCCTTCGACGGATTTATTGTGGATTTTTTTTCTTTTTTTTAGTTAAAAGCTATCTCCTGGTGTAGAGCTGTAACCCAAAAATTAAGTTTATATCTTGAGTTAACAATTTTTAGCTCACTCAACAGAATTAGGTCTGTATTTATATTCATAACAGCAGAATTCAAAGCTTTGCTCGATCGCGATTTTTACGAAGCGATCGTATCTAACAACGGTCAGGTTTACAGTTCAAAAATAGAAATTGAGAAATAGCTGCGAGCGATATTTACTTTCAATTTTTTATCCATTGAGGGATTTAGTAAGTACTTAATAAAAAAAAGGAATTTTGTAAAATGACAGCGACGCAAATAGCAAAGCAAACGATGTATGCTGCCTGGTACGAACAACAAGGAGCTGCAAGAGAAGTCATTCAATTCGGCGAATTACCGATTCCTAACCCCAGTGCCAACGAAGTGCGAGTCAAAGTGTATGCTTCAGGGGTCAATCCATCGGATACAAAAGCTCGGAGCGGCTGGGGTGGCGGTTCGCACCCATTTCCCCGCGTTATTCCGCATCAAGATGGCGCAGGCATTATCGAAAGCGTCGGTGAAGGCGTTTCGTCCGATCGCATTGGCGAACGGGTTTGGATTTATGAAGCGCAATGGAAACGCCCATTTGGGACTGCGGCTGAATTTGTCATCGTGCCGAGCGATCGCGCCATTCATTTACCCGACAACACCGATTTTACGGAGGGCGCGTGTCTGGGTGTTCCAGCAATGACAGCTCATCGTTGCCTGTTTGCCGACGGTTCGATTGAGGGGCAAACAATTTTGGTTACTGGCGGTGCTGGGGCAGTTGGTTACTATGCGCTCCAACTTGCGAAATGGGGCGGTGCAACAGTAATTACAACCGTGAGCCGTCCCGAACAAGAACAACTCGTGAAAGCAGCGGGTGCAGATGAAATGATCGACTACAAGCAACAAGATGTGGTGCAACGGATTAAAGAAATTACAGGGGCTAAAGACGGACGGGGGATCGATCGCATTGTCGATGTCAACTTTACAGCGAATCTGCCGATTACGGAGGCAGTGCTGCGATCGAACGGTGTTGTCGCCTCCTATTCGAGTGCCAATCCAGACGATCGCCCCGCGCTACCGTTTCTGTCCATGCAACTGAATAACGTCACGATTCGTATAGTGCTGGTTTATACGATGCCCGATCGAGCGAAGCAAGCGGCAATCCGCGACATCACCTCTGCCCTTGAAGAGGGTGCATTGCATCACAACATTGCTCGACGCTTTTCTCTGAATGAAGTTGCTGCGGCTCACGACGCTCAAGATAGCGGCAAGATGATTGGTAAAGCGATCGTCGAGATCGTTAAGTAAAAGTATCGTGGCTCGATTTGTAGTGAAAAAGCTATTCAATAATCTGGAAAAACAGCATGAATACCTTTGACAAAAAAGTTGCATTAGTTACGGGTGGTAGTACGGGAATTGGTCGAGCGACTGCGATCGCCTTTGCACAAAGAGGATGTAGCGTTGCGATCGCCGCACGACGCGAAGCAGAAAGCGAAGAAACAGTTCGTTTAATTAAGGATGCTGGCCCAGATGCAACCTTCATCCAAACAGATGTTTCTAATGCGGCGGATGTCGAACATCTCATTTCCAAAACAATAGACAAATTCGGTCGTCTTGATTTTGCCTTTAACAATGCTGGTGCAGTATTTGGCGTTCGATCGCTAGCCGAGCAGGAGATTGAAAATTTCGATCGCGCTTTCGCTGTTAACGTTCGTGGCATTTTTCTATGTATGAAATACGAGATTCAACAAATGCTCGAACAGGGGCAGGGCGCGATCGTCAACAACATCTCGACAGGTGGATTTCGCAATTTCATGAACGGTCAATCTATATATACTGCAACCAAACATGCTCTAGTTGGTCTAACCACAGCGGCAGCATCAGAATATGCAGAACGAGGAATTCGCATTAACGCAGTTGCACCAGGCCCTGTAGTCACAGAGGGATTTCAAGCTGCGGGTGAAGACTTGACAGAGAAAGTTGCTCGTACCCTTCCTCTTAAGCGAATGGGAGAACCCAAAGAAATTGCCGAGGCTGTTTTATGGCTTTGCTCCGATGCGGCTTCGTTTATTGTGGGGCATACGCTAATCGCCGATGGTGGTTTCTTAGCCGCGCCTGGTTACACGCCAGAGTCTTATGTTGAAGTTTAGCCCAGAAAACGTAAATAACTATGCCCGAACAAACTACACGCACAATTCTCGTCATTGGAGCAACAGGCGCAATGGGTCGTCCGATCGTTAGCCGCCTATTGACAGATAAAAATAACAACTGGCGCATTCGCGCGCTTACTCGTAACCCCCAAAGCTCTCATGCACAACAACTTTTAGAGATGGGAGCAGACGGAAATCGAGTTGAACTTTTTAAAGGCGATATTAATGACTCAGCTAGCGTTGCAGCAGCAATGTCAGGAATGTATGGAGTGTTTTGTAACACGAATTTTTGGCAAGATTGTTTGGTCACAACCGAGCGCCAACAGGGATTACAAGCATTAGAAGCAGCGCGTCAAGCTGGAGTACAGCATTTTATCTATTCCTCACTCGATTCTTGCGTCACGCTCTCGCACGGACGTATCCCAGTCCCCCATTTCGATGCTAAAGCTGCGATCGAGCATGAAATTAACTGGCGACGATCGGACGAATTTATGCGTCAGGAAACCGACGGCTGGTATTCGCGTCACGTTACCGTACTTGTGACACTACCTTACATCGAGAACGTCAAGCAATTTGCCGTACCCGAACAAGGAACGTTAAGCGATGGTCGTGAAGGAGTTATTTTTAGATTGCCAATAGCGGATGCACCTTGGCCAATGGTGGCGTTAGATGATATTGCCTTCTTTACAGCTTATATTTTTGCCCATCGGGATGAATGGGGTGGTCGAACATTGCCGATCGGAAGCGAAAGCTTAACATTCAAAGAGATTGCTGCCACACTTGAGCGCGTTACGGGAGTTCCTGCCGAGTACCGCCCGATGACGCTAAAAGAATATGCTGCCCTTGGATTTCCTAATGTTCATGATGTAGTAAATATGCTGCGATTTATCATCGAATACGGTTTACCGCGAGATTATGAGTTACTGCGAAAACTTCATCCCGATCTAATGACTTTCGAGCAGTGGCTCAAGAAAACCGGCTGGCAAGGTGAGCCTGGAGAAGTGCAGAAAGATGCCATGACTGGCGATAAAAAGTAGTCGAGAGGGAAAGCAGCAGAAATTTTGTATAGAGCAAAACAGATAACATGACTCTGCCAAATGCGAAAAGAGGAACAAAAAAGTGGTTTCATCTAAACCAAAGATTCTTGTTTTAGGCGCGACTGGAAAAGTCGGCAACCAAACGGCACATTTACTAACTCAAAAGAGTAATGTCCAAGTAATTGCTGGCGTTCGTTCTCCCGAAAAAGCGAAACACCTACGCGATCGCAATATCGAAATTCGTCACTTAGATCTCGATCGCCACGAAACGATCGCCCCAGCATTAGAAAATATCGATCGCGCCTTATTACTAACAGGCTACAGCGTCGATATGCTCAAACAAAGTAAGGCATTTATCGATGCAGCAAAACAAGCAGGCGTTCGACATATCGTTCACATCGGCGCATCTGGCGCACCCACAAACGAAGTCGCTCACTGGGGTTGGCATCAATTCATCGAACGTTATATCGAATCTTTGGGATTTGGCTTTACTCATTTGCGTCCTGAAGCTTTTATGCAAAACTTAATTGGCTTCGGCTGGTTAAATCGGGGAGTTATTACCAACTATATAGATAATGCCCGTTGGAGTTGGATCGATTGCGACGATCTCGCCTTAGTTGCCGCAGAAACTTTACGAGAGTGCGATCGCCATGCTGGAAAAATTTATCCTTTGGGTTACGATACCGCTACGATGCAAGAGGTTGCTGAAATATTAACTAATGCAGTGGGGAAACCCTTTCAATTAGATACGCGATCGCCTGAAGATTTTCTCGAAACAATGCTTTCTGGAGGTGGCGATCCAGCTTATATGAACTGTGTTTATACCCAATTAAAGCTAAATGCTGCTAATAAAATCCCTTGTGCCGATGCAACGTTTGACAATTTTGAGGAAATTACCGGATGCAAGCCGATGACGTGGCGAGATTTTGCTCAAAAACACAAAACAGAGTTCGATTATTAAAATCTGTATAGAAGGAGACATAATGAAACTTTGGCAACGCATTATCTTTGCACTATTGCTAATTTTGTGCATAGCAGTAAGTTTACCCGCGCCTGTTCGAGCAGTAGAACTGCCTCCCGCACTCAACACGACCAACAATCCACACACGAGCATCCAGAATACCGACGAGCTGCTGTTGTATGCGAATGCTCAGAACCTTGTAGATCATTGGAATAATCTCGTCATCCGCGCTAAGACAGGTGATGAGCAGCTTCAGATGATGCGTGAAAGCGGCGTTTTTGCCGACGACGTTAAGTTTACCTTTGATTTAGGTGACACAAAGTACAAGTTCAATAGTCTATCCGATCCCCAAGCGCTCCAGTTTTACAACAGTTTTGTCAACAACCTAAAGAAGTATCGATACAATGTTGCCTCCAATGTAGAAGCGGTTGAATTTGGGAAAGACTCGCTGCTGTTCAATTTCAAGCATTTGATTTATTTCAACGATCGACTCGGAGTTTTTAGTGATAACCAAGTTCACATGACAACAGACAAGGGGCGTTCTTTTATCGATTCTGCCTATCTTCGCCTGATTCGCTTTGATACTACTGGGGCTTATTAGTCAAGTTTAAGAGGTAATAAATGAGTTGTGAGTTGACGCTTGATTCTACATTTACCCACCATACGGCTGTTGTGAACGATATTCGGTTGCATTACGTCATGAGTGGACAAGGCGATGCTGTTGTTTTGCTACACGGATATCCTCAAAGTTCTTACGCTTGGCGAAAAATTATGCCAGCACTCGCTACGCATTACACCGTAATTGCACCCGATTTACGAGGGTTAGGAGATTCTGACAAACCCGCATCTGGATACGACAAGCAGACTGTTGCTCGAGACATTTACCTGTTATTGAAGCAGATTGGCTTCCAGCAAATTTTCCTAGTCGGACACGATTATGGCGGTTCAACTGCTTATGTTTTCGCGGCTGAATATCCAGAAATGGTACGTCGATTAGTAGCGATCGAGTGTATGCCCGCAGGTCTGGTGAAAGATGATACTATCCCATTAGTGGCAGGTGGTGGTATGTGGCATCGAGTGTTTCATCTAGTGCCTGACTTACCTGAAGCACTAGTGGAAGGGCGAGAACGCCTCTACTTATCTTGGTTTTATCAACATTACTCGCGCCATCCATCTGCAATTTCTGAAACAGATATTGATGAATATATTCGAGTGTACGCTGCACCTGGAGCAATGCGAGCTGCATTTGAATATTACCGATCGCATTTTGAAGACACCCAACAGGGCAAAATCTATGCCAAAACAAAGCTCGAGATGCCCGTTCTCGCAATTGGTGCAGATTCAGTTTTTAACACAGCCGTAGAAGAATGTATGCAGGTTGCGGCGTTAGATGTGCGGGGAGTCGTAATTGAAAATTGCGGGCATTTTGTTGCCGAAGAACAACCAGAGATACTCGTTCAACACCTATTAAACTTTTTTGCCGAATAAAGTAACGAATAAATTTTTATTTACTATTTCTGATGAGTATGTGTAGTCCAAATATAGAGTCGATCGCTCAGTGGTACAAAACAATAAATCCCGAACTTCTTGACGAGCAGATCGTTTGGGAAAAAGCTGAAAACTTTTTGGGTGGAGGAATTGCAAAGGGTCGAGATGCTCTATTTTCAGAAGTTTTTGCCGAAATTCATGAAGCATTTCAACCTTGGAGTGCGGTTGTCGAGGAAATGTTTGATGGTGGCGATTGGACTCCGTCCAGGCGAAGCTATCGCGAAACAGTTATTGTATTAGGTCGTTACACGGGAAAGGCGCTTGTAACTGGTAAAGAAATATTCGCTCCCTTCGCGCATGTTTGGCGCGTTCGAGAAGGCAAGATTGTTTTCGCCCGACAGTATACAGATACATTTGGAATCGCTAAAGCTCAAGGTCTTTTATAAATACATTGGAGACACTTTATTATGAATAACTCAATCGAGAAAATTGGCTTTATCGGTCTTGGTGCAATGGGACTGCCAATGGCGCGCAATCTAATCGAGGCAGGTTTCAAACTAGCGGTTTTCAATAGAACCAGAGCCAAAGCCGATGAATTGGCTGCTTTGGGTGCAGAAATTGCCGATACACCTGCGGCTGTCGCTTCAAAAAATGAAATTGTCGTGACGATGGTTGCAAATGATGCAGTCTTACACGAGATAGTCACAGGAGGTGATGGCATTGGCAATGCGATCGCTTCCGATGGCATTCATTTATCGATGAGTACTATTTCGCCACAGCTTGCGAAGGAACTTGCAGAAATTCATCTCAAACAAGGTGCGAATTATGTTGCCTCTCCAGTTTCAGGACGACCAGACGCTGCGGCTGCCAAACAGTTAACGATGTGGGTATCTGGGACGAAAGCAGCAAAAGAGAGAGTTGCACCCGTAATTGCAGCAATGGGAAAAGGTAGTGTGGATTTAGGTAAAGATCCAGCAGCAGGTCATGTTGCCAAAATTGCTGCTAACGTTTTGGTGATGAATACAATCGAAATTCTTTCAGAAGTATTTACTTTTAGCGAACAGAACGGATTAGATTCTCAAGTTTTCGCCGATGCGATCGCCAACTCGCTATTTGCTGCCCCAATTTTTAAAACTTACGGAAGTATTCTACCAAAGGGTGATTTGCCCGATCGCGGTTTTAAATTATCGTTGGCACTAAAAGATATAAATTTGGCACGAGCGATCGCGGAAACCTCGCACGTTCCCATGCCGATAGTCAACGTGCTGCACGATCGCTTATTAGCAAGTGTGGCAAAGGGACGAGGCGATCTCGATGTTACAGCACTTCAGCAAAGCGTTCGTGAAGATGCAGGACTTCCTGCCACCAATCATTAATCTAAGGAAATATAGATGATTGAAAATACTTCTAATAATTGCACGCTAATTTTGGGTGGTGGCTTTACAGGGCTATTGACTGCTCTTCACCTGAGCCATCAACATTATACTCAGCCAACTATTCTCATCGAAAAAGAAGAGCGGTTCGTTTTCAAACCTTTACTGTATGAGTTTCTCGCCGATGAAATGGATACCGATACCGTCTGTCCGCGCTACGACAGTTTACTGCATAACAGTGGCGTAGCGTTTGTTCGAGATACGGTAGAAGCCATCGATTTGCATCAGCGGCAGGTAAGTTTGTGTTCTGGCTTGCACTACCAATACGATCGCTTAGTGTTGGCTTTGGGAAGCACTACAGGCTATTTGGGTACTCCAGGCGCACCCGAACATACTTTTTCTTTCCGCACGGGGCAAGATGCGATCGCACTGGGAAGACACTTGCGAGACTGTATTCAAAGAGCCAGTCAAACCAAAGATCCCCAACAACGACGCTCTTTGTTAACAGTAGCAATAATTGGGGCAGGCCCTACAGGTGTAGAATTAGCAGCAACCCTAGCCGACTTGTTACCGAATTGGTACGCACCTTTAGGTGGCAATCCTCAAGAAATTCGGGTAGTGCTAATCAACCGAGGAAAAGAAATTTTATCGGGAGATATCAACGCTCACCTGCGTCAAATTGCCTTGAGCGCCCTGCAACAACGTCAAGTGTCAGTTGAATTGCTCCTAGAAGCTGCTGTAAGTGCGGTTCATCCCGATCGAGTAGAATTTCAACGCGACAACCAATTCGATCGGCTTGAGGCAGCAACTATCGTCTGGACTGCTGGTACGGCAACCCATCCTTTAATTGAAAATATGCCGCTTTCCCAAGAGCATCGCGACAAGCACGGTCGATTACGAGTTACTCCGTTATTGCAATTACCGGACTTTCCCGAAGTATTTGCCGCCGGGGATTGTGCTGTGTCCGAACTAAAAGAGGTAGATCGCGGTCACGAAGCTGCCGATTGCACAGAGGATAAATCTCAACCGACAAAAATCGGCGACATCTTAACTCCTCTACCTCCAACAGCACAGGTGGCTTATCAACAGGGAGCGGCAATCGCTCGCCATCTTGAAGCGATCGCTCGCGGTCATTTTCCTAAACCTGCCAAAGTTAATCTGCGCGGAACTTTAATGAAATTGGGTTTAGGTGAGGGAGTTGCCAACATTTTCGATCGCATTGAAGTTAAAGGAAAAATGGGGAATTTGATTCGTCAAGGTGCATATCTAGAGCTATTACCGACTCCGATTCATAACTTCAAAGCTACTACTGAGTGGCTAACCGACAAAATCTCACACTTTTAGAAAACAAGGCAATAAAAAAAATGAAAGCAGCAGTTGTTCCAGCTATTAATCAGCAATGGGAAATCAAAGAAGTACCAACCCCCGAACCCGATCTAAATCAGGTTTTAATTCAAATTGGTGCTAGTGGGCTTTGCTATACCGACGTTCATATCACCAAAGGTGCGATTCCGACCCAATTTCCGCGCACTTTAGGACACGAACCAGTTGGTGAAATTGTTGCTATAGGAGAAGGCGTGACGACACGCAAAGTAGGCGATCGCGTTGGCGTACCTTGGGTACAATCTTCCTGCGGTCGCTGTGAGTGGTGTTTGCGCGGTAAGCGGATGTTTTGCGCTGGGCAAATTGGTACTGGCGTGCAAATGCAGGGAAGTCATGCCGAATATATGCTGGCATATGCCGATGCCACGATGTTGTTACCAGATGCAATATCCTACGAACAAGCTGCGCCAGTATTTTGCGCTGGTTACACTGTTTGGAGTGGTTTGCGCTTTGCCGATCCCAAACCGCACGAACGCATTGCCATCTTAGGAATTGGCGGTTTAGGTCATTTGGCATTGCAATACTCCAAGGCGGCTGGTTTTGAAACTATTGCTATTACGCATTCACCCGATAAAGAAAAACTAGTCCGCGAATTAGGAGCCGATGAAGTGGTAGCCGATGGCGAGGCATTACAGAAAGTAGGTGGTGCAGATGTAATTTTGGCAACAGGAAACTCTTATAAATCCGCCAGTGCGGCTTTGAAAGGTTTGCGACCAGACGGACGCATGATATTAATGGGAGTTTCTGAAGAACCTCTAGAAGTTACGGCTGATGCAGCAATGAATCGCACTCGCATCATCGGTTCTACGCAAAATGGTAACGAATATCTTTATGAAGCGCTCGATTATGTCGCCAAAGGGAAGGTGAAAGTTATTACTGAAACCTATTCTTTAAACGATATCAGTCGAGTTTATGAAAGAGTCGCCGATGGTGCAGCGCGATTCCGAGCAGTCATTA
>JBOFLQ010000013.1:0-3173 GCA_051657945.1 Xenococcaceae cyanobacterium
TACATTAATCGCTTATCTGTATGCAAAGTTAGCTGGATCTTGATCTCGCCGATTGCTAGTAGGAATTGGGGGGCTTTGTCGATCGCCTGCTTTAGCAGCAGTTTCCTCCAGTGATGTCCGCAATCGCTTAGCAGCGTAGATAGACATATCTCGCGGCACATTGACTCGATCGCGTAGGTATCGCAGCGCCAAATCAGCCCCAGGAGGAGGTGTACAAATTTCACCCGTCATCATAAAAGTTAACGCACAACGTAGGGCTTCATCCATCAATTTGTCATCGGCAGGATTGACGCGAATAATATTGGCACGGTGCTTGAGTACCCGTTGCAGCGCTTGGGAGCGAGAGTTTTCGGGTTCTGGATAGGTGACATCGGGTAGTCCAAACCAAGGACCATTGTTCACTCTTGCCTTATTTAGCAGCATTTGCGGGTCGCCATTTTCCCAGCAGCCCCCCATCTGCGGCGGCAGATCGTGTACGTGGGTATGAAAGTCGCTCTGAGTACCGCGATAGGTCGATCGGCTTTCCATCGCCGCAAACCAGTCTTTTAAGCGTGGGTTTTCCTCCCGCATCGAGTAACCCTTGTAATAGTAAAGGCTGGCGTTCATCCTTTCGACGTAGGGCGTGAAGATGACATCGACAGTACCAAATTCTTCCAGAAAGTAAAACCCTGGACTGCTGGCGAGGGCTTCTTCAACCAAACCAACTATTTCCACAAATTTTTTCCGTCTGTTGCGATCGTCTTGAAGCGAACTGAATGGATAACAAAGCCAATTACACCAAGCTCTAAATAGCAATCGCTCCAGTCGCCGCAGGGGAAACACTTTCGGGCTTTCCATTCCCAGACTTAAGGGGTCAAAGACTCGTTCGAGGGCAATCAAAATATCGTCACTTTCGGTGATGATGCGACCGTCTAGTTCGAGGGCGGGTAGCATTCCCGATGGTACTTTGCGTTTGTACCAACTCTCTTTGTCCCCGTAGCAAAACATGGTTACTTTTTCGATGCGGTAAGGGATTTGTTTTTCCTCTAGCCATAGCCAAACTTTTTGGCAGTAGGGACACCAAGCATGATTGTCACGGTAAAGCGTCACTCGTACTTCAGATTCGCTGCGACCAAATAGGCGCAAGCGGGATTGGGCGTTGGTGGGGCCATTGACAAGGTCTAATTGAAAATCTGTGAGGGCTTCGAGTTCTGTCCAACTAAGGGGAGCAATGGTCATGAGGCTTGATTATTTCGGTACGATCGGGGGCATTCTTGATATCTTTATCATATTGGTTTTAGAAGGACTTGAGTTCGATAGGTGGGAGAATATCGCCATCCACATAAAACCATTGCGTTCCTTGTTTAACGAACCGCGATCGCTCGTGTAATTGATTGACTACATCAATATATTGAATGCCTTTAGGTTGAGCCGCCCGATACAGTGCGACAAATTCCACGATTCCCCGTTGGTCCGGTGCTTGCCCTTTCTGAGTTTTGACAATGGTAAGACCGAGCCAACAGGTCATCTGAATGCTTTGAAGTAGGGTAGAGCGATCGTCTTTTTGGCGCGATTTGGGATGCAGAGTAGCGATTAAATAGTCTACGTTGCCTTTGATGTAAGCGGTGTAGCGCGATCGCATCAGGGCTTTGGCAGTCGGCGCGCTTTCTTTCCCCGTCAGATAGGGTTGACAACAGTCTGTATAGTGTGCTTCGCTCCCACAGGGACAAAGAGGTTGTAACAGCATATCCACCTAATGATTGACAATGGAGAACAGATCGCAGTGTCCAATCTATATAAGATAGATTTTCAGGTTTTTAAATGCGATCGTGACATATTTGTTTGGTCAACAATTTATATGTATTGCGATCGCGATGTATAAATCAAATAATTTTAGACAACGTCGAATCAATTCTTCAACCTGACGATCGCGGCTATCATGTTCTAGACTAAAATTTTATGTAATTAAATATATTATGTTTCTAGTCAATTTTTACTCTATTTTGTGAAGTAAAAAAATTAAATAAAGTTCGTTCGATTTCTTGTTGTTGTTTTGGGTTAGTTAAAGGAACTAAGTATTCAACTATATCTTGATGACCCTCAAAAATTGCCCATAATAGAGGATGATTGGTACTATCGCTGTAAATATTAACATTAGCGCCAGCTTCAATTAATAGTTGTACCATTTCTAAATGACCGCAAGTTGCTGCTGTTCTCAAAGCACTTCCATTTTCAGCGTCAATTTTTGCTCCAGTTTCAATCAGTATTTTGGCTATATCAATATAGCCATGACCAGCAGCACTAACTAATGGAGGAGTTCCACAAAGTCCAAAATTCGCACAAGCACCCGCCTCTAATAGCAATCGTACACTTTCGGTTTGTCCTGCATCAACTGCAATTTCTAAAAGAGTACATCCTTCAATCCAATTAATTTGATTAACATTAGCACCACTTTTTATTTTCTCTTGAATTATGACTAGATTTCCCTTCTCTATTGCTTCTTGCAACAGAAGATCTCCTGCATCTTCTTTAAAAGAATTCATTTATTATTAAGGATAAAAAGAATAAATAGACATTATAACATTACGATTTATAGCCTCTTGTTTCAAAGCTTGTTCTTGGAATTTTTTCAGTGGATATAATGTTGTAAAAAAGATTAAGGGGACAAATTGATGTTGATTTTTATATTGAGCGTGTGCAGAAATTTTTAACCATTGCGATCGATATCGATTTTAATCGCCGGCTACGTCACCTTCTTCGATCCAGAAAACGACATTTTTTCTTGAAGATACAGCCGTTTCTTATCATCTCCAACAGCAAATTCCTCAAGATTTAGATAAACCTCTAAAAGATAGACAAAATGGCGGATTAGGAATTTATCTCATCCTTAGCGCGGTCGATCGCTTTATTTACAAACGAATAAACGGACGCAATCGACATATTTTTGTCGTCAATCGAGCCGATACGGAGCAAAAACAATGAACCTATCTAAATAGTGATTTTCGACGAAAATGGAGTCAGCAAACAAAAATGTTCTACTTTTGTTCGATAACAAAAACCCCCCTTATAGTCTAAGAAGGGGGGTTTGTGTTGTGAGTAATGAACCTGGCATCGAACTATTGTTCCGCTCGGCTACCCGAGAAGTATCTTCGCCGCAATCACGTTTCACTATCGAGTTCGGGATGGAGTCGAAG
>JBOFLQ010000014.1:0-6344 GCA_051657945.1 Xenococcaceae cyanobacterium
AATTACTCAATTTGCGATCGCAAGATACTGAAGCCTATTTTAAACGAGGTATAATTCGGGCAACTCTTGCAGATTATTCACAAGCGATCGCCGATTTTACTGAAGTTATTAAACTTGATTCTCAATCTACTTTAGCCTATGTCAATCGGGGTATAGCTTACTCAAATTTAGGAGAATCGCAAAAAGCACTTACAGATCTCCAACAAGCAGGAAATATATTAAAACAACAAAACGATACTGCTGCTTACCAGGAAATACAACAATTAATCAACAAAATTCGCTCTCAAACTGCTAAGTCTCGAATTTCTTGAAGCAAATTGATTACAACATTTTAAATCCGATTCTCGTTCGGTGATTTTTATTTTATTTAAGTGGTTTATTTTGTGGAGAATATTTTTAATATTCAAAGTCTTATTAGCATCAATATATATTATGATTTAAATTTTCACGAATAATCCAACCGATCGACCAATTAGCAATCACTTCATTTACGAGCGATAACAATAAAATTGCTGTCAAAATAATTTTTAAAAGAATATAATTGATTTTTAACTGTTGAAAATAAGTAATTGTCAAATAAATCATGTATCTTAATAACCACGTCAAACCAGTAATTCTTTGTAGCAATATGCCTATTTTTATTCGATCGAGCCAAAAAAGTACCAACTGACAACTTCCAAACAAAAAACCACAACTAAAAAATATTATTGAAGGCACAATTACAAATAATTGTAATTGGATAATAATAACTTCTTCACTATAATCTGAGGAAGTATCGATATTAAATAAATTTTCGATAGCATATGCATTAGAAATAACATAATGTTCTAACACTTTTTGCTCTTTTTGAGCTTCTAATTTAAAGAAAAAAAACCAAATATATATGCTCGATTGAAAGCAAATAATTCCACATAGAAAAGTAACTAATCCCCATTGATAAGCCCAGGGAGCAAAAGATTGTAATACTGTTGCTTGAACAATACTAATTGAAAGCCAATAAGCTAAAATTACTGGATTAATAGGAGAATTAATAAAAATGAAGAGTACGCTCGTAGGTAAAGAGAGAATAGAACCAATTAATGTTACGAGCGTCCAGAGCCAGGAAAAATTTTGAATATTTAATGTAATTGGATCGATAGACATAAATTTCTCGATCGGTTTTAAATAAAATCAACTAAGGATTTCCAGTCACTCCAAATAATTTAGCCAATCCGCCAATAATTGCTAAAAGCAAACCAACTACAACAGCTCGATTGAGAAATTATACATTTTTTAAGCGATCCTCTAATCCTTCAATCTTTGTTTTTGCTGTTGCTAATTCAACTTTAATATCTTTTGTATCTTCTTGTACTTTATCTATTTTAGTTTCTAGCTTTTCTATTTTAGACTCTATCTTTTGAGTAGAATTATCGATCTTGCTATCTAGCTTACCCTGGCTTTTGCTCTAATTTAACTAATATCTCTTTAAGGTCTGTTTCGATTTGTATGGACATAGTATTTTTTTACAAAATATATTCTTTAGGTCATCTTACTAGCATTGACGTATAAAGGCGATCGCAAAAAGAATCATTTGTCAATTTCAATAAATCGAATCGATAGAATAATTACCAACTTTCCAGCTAACGCAAAAATAATTACAGGTTGTTGGGTTTTCCTCCTTTATAATTAATTCTTTCTATCTGTTGTTTCTGCTTCGATCGATCTAGGAATAATTATGAAAGATTTACAGGGAAGAGATGTTTTAGGAATTGCCGATCTCAGTAAAGAGGAAATCCAGCAACTTTTGCAACTAGCCAAACAATTAAAAAGTGGAGAGCGATCGCTACATTGTCCGAAAGTATTAGGATTGCTTTTTTATAAAGCTTCTACCCGTACTCGCGTTTCTTTTAGCGTAGCAATGTATCAATTAGGCGGTCAAGTAATCGATCTCAATCCTAGCGTGACTCAAGTCGGTCGTGGCGAACCACTGCAAGATACAGCCAGAGTACTCGATCGCTATCTCGATGTTTTAGCAGTGCGTACCTTCGACCAAAACGATCTAGAAACTTTTGCTAATTTCTCTAGCATCCCTATCATCAATGCTTTGAGCGATCTAGAACATCCCTGTCAAATCTTAGCCGATTTACTCACCGTTGAAGAAACGTTTAGCACTTTAGAAAATATTACTTTAACTTACTTGGGCGATGGTAATAACGTCGCTCATTCTTTGTTGTTGGGTTGTGCATTAATGGGAGTAAATATACGTATTGCTACTCCAAATAATTATCAACCAGATGCGAATATCGTTGCAAAAGCCAAACAAATTGCTGGCGATCGATCGGAAGTTTTACTGACAAACGATCCAATTGCAGCTACAAAAGAAGCACGAGTTATTTACACTGATGTTTGGGCTAGTATGGGACAAGAAAATTCTGCCGATACCAGAATTCCCATTTTTCAGCCATACCAAGTCAACGAACAACTATTAAATTACGCCAAACAAGACGCGATCGTTTTGCACTGTCTTCCCGCCCATCGAGGCGAAGAAATTACTGATGGCGCGATCGAAGGTGTGCAATCCAAAGTTTGGGATCAAGCAGAAAATAGAATGCACGTTCAAAAAGCATTGTTGGCAAGTGTGTTAGGCGAAAGTAGCAAGTAGCAAATTTTTACTTATTACTTTTGCCCATTGCCCGGTGCAGCGTTGCCCATTGCCCGATGCCCTATAAACCATGAAAAATATTTGACTTTTGACAGAAAAATAGCATCTAATAATAGTACGAATGTTCTGTTGAACAATACTCCTAGAAAGAAATATGGACAATCTTACACCAGCTCAAAAAGAGCTTTTCGATTGGTTGGTAGATTATATTCGTACCACACAACATGCTCCTTCAATTCGACAGATGATGCGTGCGATGGATTTAAAATCGCCAGCGCCGATTCAAAGTCGTTTAGAACGTTTACATAACAAAGGATATGTAGAATGGACAAAAGGCAAGGCGAGAACGATTCGGATTTTACGTCAAGAACCTCAAGGGTTACCAATTCTGGGTGAGATCGCTGCTGGTGGTTTAGTCGAACCTTTTACCGATGTTCGGGATAAATTAGACTTATCTGAGGTCTTTAAGCAACGCGATTATTTTGCTCTCAAAGTAGTTGGCGACAGCATGATCGAAGACCATATTACTGAAGGAGATTTAGCAATTATGCGCTCTCTCAATCCTTCAGAGCAATTAAAAAATGGTGAAATTGTGGCTGCAAGAGTGGAAGGACATGGTACTACTCTGAAACGTTTTTATTGCAATGACGATCGCATTACCCTCAAAGCTGCTAATCCGAAATATTCACCGATCGAAGTAATGGCAGATACTGTAGAAGTCCAGGGCATTTTAATTGGCGTTTGGCGCGGCTATCAATCTGCTTAAAAAAATAGGAAAAATTTGAAGTGTAAAGTCGATTTGCTGAACTAAAACAGCTACTTTAACTTTACACTTTACATTTTTATCAACCTCTACGTGCCTAATTTGCAATCTTTATAAAGACTTAACAAAAAATTGGTTTAGTAATAGGTGTTATCCACTAGATAGTAATTAAAATTTGTGCAAAAGTAATCTCAACTAACACTTCTAAATCAATAACTATGTCTTTAAAAAAGAATACTTCGTTAGCCTCTGTGGCATTCCTGTTGGTCTTAGGCACAACATCGAAAGCACCACTTGACTTTTTGTCGATCGATCCCGTTTTGGCGCAATCTGGAAATACTAATAATACTTTCGAGCTTCCCAAATCGGTTGCCGAAGGTACAAACGTAAAACTTGATGGTTCGGAAAGTACCAGCGCGATCGATAAAATTTTAAAACAAAATTTTGAAAAACAATTTGCCGATACAAATGTTCGAGTTGAGTATGGAGGAACTGAAGAAGCGCTTCAAGCCCTTCGCGAAGGTAAAATCGATGTTGTTGGAATCGGTCGTCCTTTAACCGATCGCGAAAAGGCGCAAGGACTAGGGGAAGTTTCCCTCAAACGCCATAAGATAGCCATTTTAATTGGTGAAAACAACCCATTTAAAGGTAATTTAACAATCGACCAATTCGCCAAAATTTTTCGCGGCGAAATTAGAGATTGGTCGCAAGTAGGCGGAACTCCTGGTAGAATTAGGGTTATCGACTTTCCCGATAATAATGATACTCGCCAGGCTTTGCAAAAATATCCAGTATTTAAAAGCGCGCCGTTTAAAACAGGAAGCAATGCGCTTAAGCTAGAAGAAAACAAAGCCGCAGTGGCGATCGACAAGCTGGGCAAAGATGGTATTACTTACGTTCTTGCCAATCGCATCGCAGATCTTAATGGTGCGCGGGTTGTACCAATGCATCAAACTACTCCCGATGACCCTAGATATCCTTTTTCTCAATCTTTATACTACGTCTATAACCAAGCTAAACCTACTCCTGCGGCTCAAGCTTTTCTGGGTTATGCAACTGCTCCCGCCAACCAGCAAAATCTTAACGAGCAATTAGCGGCGGTTGTTGCTGCTAGTGCTGGAGCAATCGCTAGTCCTGGAGCTAGCACGAATGCGAACGGACAAACTCCTGCTGGAACGACAGCATCTGGAGATGCTTTAAGTAATACTACTGGGGGGGCAGACGCTCAAAACGGACAAACTCCTGGTGATGATAGTTCTACTATTACTTCTGGCGATAGAGATTCGTCAACAATAGCTAACGCCTCAGAGACAGCTCCTGACGCTGGTATACCACCATGGTTGTGGTGGCTTTTACCCCTGTTAGCAGTCGGCGGATTAGGGGCTTGGTTATTCAAAAAACGTGCTGCTTCCTCAGGAGCGGCAGGAAATGGTGTCGAACTTAGAGGTGGAGTAATTCCCGATGCACCACCAACTCCACCTTCAACACCAACTCCAGTAGCATCACCTACCCGCGCGCCAGAATCTTCAAGCACATCTTTTGCTGACACATCTACAATAGCGCCTCCAAGAAGTCCGTCAGTTTCTCCCGCCGCAGTGGGAGCAGCAGGAGCGGCAGGACTAGCTGGGTTAGGATTAGCAGGAGCAGCCGCAGCAAGATTTCGATCGAACAGTAAAGCAATTTTAGTACCCCGTAACGATCGCAATGCTTATGCTTACTGGGAAATTCCTGAAGAAGACAAACAAGAATCAATTCGTCAAGGCGGGCAAAAGTTAGCCTTGCGCCTCTACGATGCCACTGATGTCAATCTCGAAGAGCAACAACCGCGATTGTTGAATCAGTATGACTGTGATGAAAACTCACAAGATTTACAAATACCAATTCCAGCCAGCGATCGCGATTATTTAGTGGAGTTGGGATACACCAAAAATAACGATGGTTGGCTTAGTTTAGCTACATCTGCCCCAGTCAGAGTTGTATCCTCTAGCTCTGCTGCCGATACAACTCCAGAAATCCAGTCAGGAGGTACAGGAGGAATTGCAGGGGCGGCAGCAGCTTCAGCTTTCGTTTCAGAAACCCCCACCAAGTTGCAAACTAGCGATACTAGACTGCAACCTGAAGTTCCTACTTCAGAAACCCCCACCAAGTTGCAAACTAGCGATACTAGACTGCAACCTGAAGTTCCTACTTCAGAAACCCCCACCAAGTTGCAAACTAGCGATACCAGGCTGCAACCTGAAGCCAGAATCGCGTTTGCGCCCCGCGATTCTCAAAATATTTATGCTTATTGGGAAATTCCCGAACAGCAAAAAGAGCTTGCCCTTCGCGAAGGTGGCGAACATTTAATGCTTCGCTTGTATGATGTTACCGATCTGAATTTGGACGAAGAACCAACTTTGATAGTCGAAGAGCATCCTTGCGATGAGATGACACAAGACATGCATCTGTCTGTTCCCGTGAGCGATCGCGATTATTTAGTCGAGTTGGGATATACTACTGAGGATGGTAATTGGTTGAGCTTGGCGCGATCGACTTACGCACACGTTCCCGCTGCTGAAACTAATGCGATCCCGACTGAAATTAGTGCCAGCGCTCGAGCCGAATTAGTCGAAGAAGTAAATGCACCTGCACCCACTCAAGCAAGCGATCGAGCTGAATTGGTTGAAGAAGTAGATGCAACTGCACCCACTCAAACAAGCGCTCGAGCTGAATTGGTTGAAGAAGTAGATGCAACTGCACCTGCTCCCACACAAGCTACAGAAACGAGCGATCGAGCTAATCTAGCAGGAATAGCAGGTGTCGCTGCTGCTGCTTCAGCTTTTGTTTCGGAAACTCCAACCAAACTACAAAGTGGCGATACTCATCCCCAATTAGAAAGTCGAATTGTGTTGACAGCTCGCGATTCTCAAAATATTTATGCTTATTGGGAAATACCTCAAG
>JBOFLQ010000015.1:0-51919 GCA_051657945.1 Xenococcaceae cyanobacterium
AAAAACTTGGCATTTTTTATGGCTGTTCTACCTCCTTGGTTAGTTATCGATCCTTTATTGAAAGATTGGTTATTGGAAGATATTGGTCGTGGCGATCGCACGACGGATGGATTATTCGATCGCAATGTAGGTATCGGCAAGGCAGAATGGATTGTTAAAGAAGGTGGTATCATCGCTGGATTACCGATCGCCGCAAGAGTATTTAAGTTATTAAACGAGCGGGTTGAATTCGATCTTGTTGCTGAAGAAGGAGACAAGTGTAAGGCAGGGGAAGTAATTGCCAAAATTGAGGGAGATTTTGACGCTTTATTGATTGGGGAAAGAGTAGCGTTAAATTTAGCGATGCGTTTGAGTGGAATTGCGACGCTAACTCGTCAATATAGCGAACAAATTGCCGATTTACCGACTAAGTTGGTAGATACTCGTAAAACTACGCCCGGTTTGAGAGTATTGGAAAAATATGCAACTGTCGTTGGTGGTGCAGTTAACCATCGCATGGGATTGGATGATGCGGTGATGATTAAAGATAATCATATTCAAGCTACGGGAGGAATTGAGAAGGCGATCGCGCGGTTGCGTAGTAATATTCCTTATCCTTTGACAATTGAAGTTGAAACGACAAATTTAGAAGAGATAAAGGAAGCGATCGAACATGGTGCAGATATTATCATGCTGGATAATATGCCAATCGAATTAATGTTTAAAGCAGTGTCGTTAATTCGTCAGAGTAACGACAAAATTAAAATTGAGGCTTCGGGAAATATTACTTTAGAGACGATTCGAGCAGTAGCAGAAACGGGAGTGGATTATATTTCTAGTAGCGCGCCAATTACTCGTTCTACTTGGCTCGATTTGAGTATGAGAATTAATTAGAAACAAAATTTATGGACGAATTGTCAAATAGCTTAATTTGTCGTCATGTTTTTGACGCTCATAAATTGGTTAATTCTCATCCACCAAAACTAAAAAACAAAAATAAAAAAGTTGTTTACGAGATTGCTTGTCCGTCTGGTTGCCATCATAGCGGTCAATTAATATTTTCGCGATGGCGCGCTATGTTGCTTCCAGATTGTATCTCTAGTTTAGACTGCCAAACCGAGCTAGAAGAACGAAGCGGTTATTTTAAATACGAATCATCAAGTAAAATCAATACAGAGGTCGAATGGTATTTAAATTTTGCTCATTGCGATCTTTTTTGTGCTTACGGTGACTCGTTATTTGCTCAAGATGAGATGCAGGTAGCCGAACATCCCGCACTTGGTTCGCTACGAGAAGCTTTATTAGATTATAAAATAGAGCCATTGACAGTAGAAGCTGGAAAACCCACACCGATATTAATTCGGGGAGTTGAAAGAAGGTGTGCGATCGCTACCGATTCAAATCTAGAACAAAAAAGACCTTTTGGTCTTTATGGTAATAATTTTGCGCGCGCCACAACAGAAGCGATCGCATTGGCAACCCAACAACTCGAACCGCCTACAATTACTAACATTATTGCCATGGAAGCACCTGATGGCGGTTATGGTGCTTATACAAAAGAAGATATTGAGTATATTTTGATAACGGCATTTACTGGATTTTCAGCAGCAAAAATTGAATCGCAATTAAAATTAAATCGACAGACAACTACGGTAATTCATACTGGGTATTGGGGATGCGGGGCTTATGGAGGCGATCGCGTTTTGATGGCGCTTTTACAATTATTGGCTGCGCGTTTGGCAAAGATCGATCGCTTGATATTTCATACTGGTGATGTTTTAAATACTAACCATTTGGCAGTTGCTAAACAAATTCTCGATCGAGATTTGCTTCTTTTTAATTCTCAAATAAAAACTATAAATTTATTGGCGAAGATATATGACATGAATTTTCAATGGGGTATTAGCGACGGAAATTAAAATTTTTGTACTCGATCGACAGCTTTACGCAATTTTAGCTTTGGCGATCGAGTCGCTCTAAATTTTAGTTAAACAAAATCGCGCAACATCTTCTTAATTTCTATGTTGTGAAGTTCTTCTTGCCCAATCATGCCACGAGCAAACTCTTCTAAATAAACGCTGGCATTTTCAACATTATCTAGTAATTTTTTGTACAGTTTTAAAGCTTTTTTTTCGTGGTTGAGACTTTCAGTTAAGATAGTATGCAAATTATGCTGATTGCTTTCCTCAAGTGGCGCAATTTTAAGACTGGGATGTCCTTCTAAACCTGTAAGAATCTCTCCAACTTGTTGGGCGTGAGTTAGAGACTCGGTTGCCTGTTGTTGAAAAAATTGTACGATTGGAATTCGATTTGGTCCAGTTACCATTAAAGAATAGTGAGTGTAGCGTACGACTCCGGCTAACTCAAACTCCATGATTTGATTGAGAAGGTCTATGGTTTTGTCTTTATCGAGATCTTTCATTGATTGCTCTTTACGAAAAAATAAGTAAATCGACCCAAGAACTTGCTAAAAATTAGTCTCAATAGTAACTAAAGTCAGTCGATTAGGTCTACAAAATATCATATTGTCACGATCTACATATATAAAAATTTCTCAAGCGTTTGTCAACAAGCGAACGAACGCAACAATGTATGAATATATTCAATTAACAATTGAGAGCAAAGCTACTGTATTGACAATAGCTAAGTTAATTTGAAGATTTTAAACAACAAAGAAGTAATTGCGATCGCTATAAAATAAAAAAAAGCTAAAAATTGCCTATATATCCCTGGGTAGGGGATTGTATTTACGGTCGGCAGACTATCTAATGACAAATAGACTCCGCTGCTTAAAATACAGTAATTCAAACACAATACACCTCTTGCCAAAATAAATTTAAAATCACAACTAATGCTTTTAGCCGCTCGACTTTTGTCGTGACGCAATCAGTCGTGTCTTTATTCAACGAGGTTTCGAATGATTTATGCAAGAGGTCTAATCATCTAAATAATTTGTAATCGGTGTCTTCTTTGCTTGCTAATTTCGAACTCAAGACGCGGATTCTGAACTTTTTTTTGCAAAAGACAGCATCTTTAAAATCAAAAGCGCTGTCAAACTAGTTTTTTATCGCTCGACACTATTAAGTAAGATCGCAATTTATGATGAGTGCTGTAATTATTTCAAGCTGGTGGAATACCCTGCTTCCTTACCATTTGGCAATGCATATTCCCGATGGTTTTCTCAATTTACCTGTCATTGTCGTAACTTGGTTGCTGACTCTCGGTTTAATTTACGTAACACTCAATCGGGTGCAGGCGCAATATCAAGAACGAACTGTTCCTTTGATGGGAGTCTGTGCGGCTTTTATTTTTGCTGCCCAAATGATTAATTTTCCCATTCCTGGAGGGACTTCAGGTCACTTATTAGGAGGGACTTTAGCGGGTGTCTTATTGGGGCCTTGGGCTGGTTCTTTGGTGATGACGGCTGTATTTATCGTCCAGGGTTTTGTGTTTCAAGATGGCGGTATTACCGTCATGGGAGCAAACATCTTTAATATGGGTTTGGTAGGTACTTTTGGTGGTTACTATTTATTTAGTGCTATTCGTAAAGCGATCGGTCGCGATAAGCTGGCGGGAATGGTAACTGGTAGCGCGATCGCTGCCTGGGCTAGTGTAGTGATTGCTTCTGTGCTTTGTGCGGTTGAATTGGCACTTTCTAACACCGTTCCTTTTGCAGTAGGTTTATGGGCAATGGTGAGTTGGCACTTAATTATTGGCGTTGGTGAGGCTTTAATTACAGTTGCTGTCGTTACTTTTATCTGGCGAACTAGACCGGATTTATTTCATCGTCCGCCTCGCCAAGTTAGCGAATCTATCTCAGGTCAACGTTCTTTCTAAAGTATTTCATGGGTAAGAATATGTCTCGTTCGAGCAATCGTTTCTTCATGTTATTTGGTTTGGGCGTGGCGATCGCGATCGCCTTTTTTCTCTCTCCTTTTGCCAGTCAAAATCCTGATGGATTAGACCGAGTTTCTCAAGATTTAAAGTTTGAAGATAAAGCAGCAGAAACTCAAACAGCTCACAAATTACCTTTTCACTCAATTTTTGATGAATATGCCGTGCGAGGAGTACCAGAACGAGTAGCAACGCCTATAGCTGGTTTGATTGGTACTTTGGCAACTTTTGGATTAGCTTGGGGAATTGGTAAATTAGCTTTGAAAGGGAATAGGGAGGATTAGGGTTAGGGATTAGGGTTAACTGGAACGATAACTTGTAAAGCTTTGGGAATGACGCGAAATTTGGCTGGGGTTTGCGTAGTAATTTCGCCATCGGTATTGATGGGGTAAGATTTGCGAGTACGAATTTCAATTTCCTGTCCTTCCCAGGTTCGGACTCCCAGCCACTTATTGTGTCTACCCTGCCATAAAAAAGGTAATACTGTGAGAATTTGCCACCAATGTTCGACTTCCAAGCTGTAAAAATCTAATTTACGATCGTCGATCGAAGCATTATGAGCGATCGCCATACCTCCCCCATAATATCTACCGTTACCAACTGCGATTTGAATGGTTCTAACGCTAAAAGTTTGGTCTTTGGTAATAATTTGAGCGCGAAAGGGGCGCGATCGCCACATAGCTTGTGCTGCTTTTGCTGCATAAGCGAGTACCCCCCAACGTCGTTTTGTTTCTTTATTCAAACTTTGGGTAATTTGTACGCTCAATCCCAAACTAGCAACATTAAAAAAGTATTTTCCGTTTACACAACCCAAATCTATATAGCGTTTTTTTTCTGCCGCAATTACTCGACAAGCTGCTTCTAAATCTGTAGGAATGCCTAAAGTACGAGCGAGATCGTTAGCAGTTCCTAAAGGTAAAATACCTAACGGCAAACCAGATTCTATTACTCCTTCAATTGCTGCGTTTAAAGTACCATCGCCCCCACCGACAATTACCAAATCAACGCGATCGCTATGCTTGTCAATTATTTTGGCGAAGTCTGATACCGAATCGGGAGACTCAACAACTAACTCGATACCGAAAGTTTCTAAAATCTCAATTGCCTCCTTAGCTTTGTGCTTTCCCTGACGAGAATGGGAATTAACCAGCAGTAAGGAGCGAAGTTGGGACATTTTTATTGCTAAGTATTTTTAATATCTTTAATCTAATCAATTTGAGAAAGCATTTATAAAGCAAATCTAAAAAATTTTAGCCTAATGAATGACTAAGCTTGGTGTTTGTCGCATCAACTCCAAGACAGCTTCATAGCGATCGTCGTTTGTGTCATTTTCATCAATTTTCTAAAACCTGTCTTGCGATCGCCGCATTGAGAATTGTTGCTATGTCAATAGGTCGAACCGCTTGCCGATCGAGCCGATAATATATTGCACTAAAGCTTCTGGCTCGATCGGCTTGGAGAAACATCGCTCAAATCCGATTCTCATAGAGTATTCTCGATCGCTCGAACTGGTATAAGCGGTGAGTGCGATCGCTGGAATTTGTCGATCGGGATAAAGCGTTCTAATTTGTTGTAGCAATTGATAACCATTAAGATCTGGCATGGCGATATCGCTAACTATGAGACTGGGATTAAATTGCGGCAAGATGTCTAGGGCAACTGAACCACTCGAAGCAGTCCGAACCTCTGCGCCAGCCTCTTCTAAAATAAACCGCAACAGTTCTAGCGAATCTGCTTCATCATCGACAGCAAGAATACGAATTCCAGTCAGACTAGGCGCGTCGGGAGCGATTGCGATCCGCGCACTGGCAGAGCCAATCGCGACTGTTTCAGTGTTGACAGCAGGTTCAACTTCATGTAACGGCAACCAGACGGTGAATGTGGTTCCCTGTCCGACCCCAGGACTCTCTGCTGTAATCTTACCATTGTGCATTTCGACGAGATTTTTAACGATCGCCAATCCCAATCCCAATCCGTCTTTAGAGCCTGCGTTTTTCTGTGCCTGTTGAAATCGCTCGAATATGTTCGGCAAAAATTCGGGACTAATGCCTTTGCCAGTGTCGCTTACCTGAATTCGTGCTTGTTCGCCAACTTGCTCTAGTGTTACGGTTATTTGTCCGAATTCTGGAGTGAACTTGATGGCATTGGTGAGCAAGTTCACCACAATTTGCTGTAAGCGGTTGCGATCGCCAGAAACTTGAGCAATCGCGACAAATCGAGTCTCTAAATGAATCTGTTTAGCGTCTACCATCGGACGCATGAGGCTTAGTGCCGCTTCCATTACCGTCACCAGGTTAACAGGTGCGATCGTCAGACGTAATGTGCCGCAAGCCATGCGGGAAATGTCGAGCAGGTCTTCGATTAGTTGCACTTGAGTCTGAGTACCGCGAGCGATCGCCTCTAAGGCGCGATCGGTAGTGGCTGCATCAATTTTCTGCATCCGCAACAGTTGCGCCCACCCCGCCACGGAATTAATCGGCGATCGCAATTCGTGGGCAACTACAGCAACGAACTCATCTTTACTGCGGTTAGCTTCTTCGGCTGCCGCGCGGGCGGCTTGTGCATCTGCCAGTAGTCGATCGCGTTCTTGTTCGGCTTGTTTGCGCTTGGTAATGTCGATCGCCGCTAGAATTGCATAGCTAGGACGAGGAGAGTCACCCGATCGGTCAAAGAATACCCGTTTGCGAACGTATAGCCATCGAACTTCACCATTGTGCCAAACTACGCGATGCTCTCGATCGAACCATCCATCGCCCGTAGGATCTAGCACTTGTTGAATAATCCGCTCCATGATTTCGCGTTCTTCTGGGTGGAAAGTAGCGTGGATGCGATCGCGCGACACTACTAATTCATCCGTTCCCAAACCATATAGAACGGCAGCTTTCGATGAAAGTTTGACAGTATTCGAGGTATAGTCGAATCTTGCCAGGGCAAGATCTGCTACTTGAACTCCCAATTGCAAGCGCTGCTCCGATTCTTGCAATTGGTTTTCGGCAATTTTGCGATCGGTAATTTCTTGTACCGTAATATTAATTCCAAGTAACTGCCCATCCACAGTCTTCAACGGGTAATAATTGGCTAACCAATAGCGCTCGACTTTGGGTTGAGCAGGAGTTGTCCCCCGAACTTCGACATTTAAAATAGGATTTCCAGTTTGAAGAACTTGCTCAAAGATTGGTTCTTGAATTTCTGCTAGTTCTGGCAAAATTTCTTGTATAGTACGCCCAATGTGTTCGGACAGGGGTAATCCATTAATTTCCGCCAGTCGTTCGTTCATCTGTACGAACCGCCGTTCGCGATCTAGAAAGCACAATCCGATCGGCGCAGTCGTATAGATTGCTTCAATTTGTGCCAGTTGTTGCTGAATCGTTGCTTCATTTTGTTTGCGATCGCTAATATCTCGCCCTACTGCCTGAAATTCGATTAACTGCCCATTGTCATCAAAAATGGCGCGATTCGTCCACTGCTGCCAGCCCAGGTCGCCATTAGGTTTAAGAACTGGATGTTCGTGCGTCATTACCGCATTCTCAGGTGTTGCTGTACCCTTAGCGCGAGCATTTTGCTCGCTAAGTTTTACGAATTCGGCAATTTGCTGATGCACGGTGGAGTGATAACTTTCTGGAATTAAGTTGAGAAAATTTTGTCCGATTAATCGATTCGGTGTGGAACTAAAATAGCGACTATAGGCACTATTAACAAACGTTAGAGTATAGTCTAGCGAAAATCGACAAATTAGCTCGGTCTGGTCTTCGACGATCGCTCGATAGCGTTCTTCACTCTCACGCAACTTCTGCCGCAACCGAAAATTCTCGATCGCAGTGCGAGTTACACAGCGCAGACATTCGGGAGTAATCTCGTTCTTAATTAAATAATCTTCCACCCCTGCTTTCAATGCCCGAATCGCGATCGCTTCATTGCCTCGATCGTTAAGCATAATTACAGGCGGACAGTTTTCACCAATGCAGGTTTTCAATTCAAGCAAAAACTCTAATCCATCTCGATCGGGCAGCAAATAATCTAGCACGATGCTATCGGGTATTTTCTGAGTGCACAACTGCAATCCTTCTTCTGTTGACTCTGCTTCCCAAATAGTGTACGCAAAGCTTGTTTCTTCTTGTAAATAGCATCGATAAGTTGTTCGCTCCAGCAGAGAGTCATTAACAATCAAAACGGTGCGATCGCTTTGCGACATAGTCATAAGAAATATGAGTGTACCGGTGTAAGGAGAAGTGTGTAGGGGAGGCGCGCCGTAAGGTTACCGACCATGTTTAAGCGCAGTAAAGCATAGGGGTAGAAGGATATGTTAAATCTACAACCTCTTCTGGTTCTGTTACATTTGTTGCCCGTTTGCTTGCATATTCTCTACTCCTAACCTCATGACTTAAACTGCTCAGCACGGCTTCAAGCTTGTGCCTGATGCCCCGTCACAGAGAGTGCGGTGTTGCTGAGTGCCTTTTGAGCATAGAACGTTTGCTATGGAAACCAAACGAAGACAAGATGGAAATATACCTCAAAATAGATTGTATTATATCGATCGATATTCAGAATTCGTTTCGATCGATAAAAATTTTGCCAAAATCACTTCACTTTCATCGTCAAAAACAATTAATTCAGAGGCGGTTACTATCCTTGATTTGGTAGCAATAACACCCATCGGTACAACTAAACAAAATTCTATACTTATAGATAGGAAGCCATCGAGAAGCGATCGAGGTAGGTTAATGACTCCCAACCCTCTCATTATGAAAACTGTCGAACAGTCAAATTACCGAGTGACGATCGGTGATGTGGCGGCTTCGGCAGGATTAGAAATCAACCAAGCCCAGCAAGGATTATTAGCCCTGGCATCAGAAGCTGGCGGACATTTACAAGTCGCAGATTCAGGTGAGATTGTTTACCTTTTTCCCAAAAATTTTCGTTCGATTCTGCAAAATAAATATTTAAGGCTACGACTACAAAAGTGGTGGCAAAAAGTTTGGAAGGTATTATTTTATATAATTCGCATTTCTTTTGGTGTTGTTTTAATTGCTTCGATCGCGCTGTTAATGGTGGCGATCGCAGTGGCTTTAATTGCTCTTAATTCCAGTCGCGATGGCGATAACGATTCTGGTGGCGGCGGTATATTTTTGCCTGGTTTTTGGTTTAGTCCCGATATTTTCTGGATTTTCGATCCAGGTTACGACGATCGCCGCCGCTATCGGGATACGAGTCAGAAGAAAATGAATTTTCTCGAAGCAGTATTTTCCTATCTTTTTGGCGATGGTAATCCCAATTACAATTTGGAAGAACGTCGCTGGCAAACGATTGGTAGTGTCATTCGTAAAAATGGTGGTGCGGTAGTTGGCGAACAAATTGCTCCATATTTAGACGAGATCGATCTAACCAGCCAGGAAGATGAAGATTATATTCTGCCAGTACTGGCTCGTTTTAATGGCTATCCTGAAGTATCTCCTCAAGGTGAAATTATTTACTATTTCCCCGATTTGCAAGTTACAGCTTCTCAAAACGACAAACAGCCAGTAATGGCTTATTTAAAAGAAAGTTTGTGGCGTTTCAGCCAAGCTAGTAGCGACCAAATTATGTTGTCAATCGGCTTGGGAATTTTTGAAGTAATTCTGGCGTTAGTTCTGGGATCTTTACTCAAGGGCGTTGCTGCATCGGCAGGATTTATCGGTTTTGTCGCTTCGATTTACTGGTTTTTGTTGGGTTATGGCATAGCTTTCTTAGCCATTCCTCTAATTAGAAATTTTTGGATTCAATGGCGCAATGAAAAAATCGATCGGCGCAACCAAAAACGTCAACAAAGAGCAGAATTATTAGATCGAGCAGATCCGAATTTGCAAGAAAAGATTTCTTTTGCCCAACAATTTGCCGATCGCAAATATGTTAGTGAAAAGGATTTAGCTTATACAACGGAAACTGATTTAATCGACCAAGAAATTGCTAATAAGGACAAGCTCGATGCAGATTGGCAAAAAAAATTAGATTCGGAACATTAGAATTTTACTAAGCTGGCACGCATTTAATTTGCTGGTTGAGAAAAGGCAGACGGCAGACGGCAGACGGCAGAAGGAACAGCCATATATCAAATTTAAATGCACAACAGCTTAATAATTTGTTTTAACCTGAGATGCCGTAAAATGCCGATCGCTTAGTATCAAAGCGATCGCGTTTCTTTAGCCAAATAGTAAGCTTTTTTCCCCGCCACCCCTACAAAACTTTTCGCTCGCTATTTGCTTTTCTCTAATCCCTACTGCCTAACCTTTATCCTTTAATCCCTAATTAATATTGACGTTTTTAATTTTGACATTTATCTTTTGTTACATATAAAACTATTTTCAAGACTTATTTACTATTGGAATGGAACAGCGCCAAGACCGATTAATTGACTATTATTCAGATAATTGTGCTGCGGGAAAAACTATTGGTAGTAATAGCAGTAATGGCGTTGTGCGTAAAGGAATCGATCGAGAAAAATTAATCGCGATCGACAATGGGGCTTTGCGCTTTCAACCTTTAATCGATCATGGTTGGGGTAAGCAAGGAATTGCTTATGGACCGTATCTACGTACTAGTGGTTTAGCTTTTGCCACTTTAATTCTTAACGGTCATAATACTTCACAAGCACAACCAATTGAAGCTTTAAAAAGACGTATTGTCACCTGGATACGCGGTAATAAGGTCGAATTATTTCCCATTCGTCTGTTGCGTTGGTTGTTTTGGAAATACAATCGCCAATTCGCTCGCAGATTATGGTGGTGGATGCGCTTTAGTCCTCTTGTCGTCAAAAAATATCCCATTCAACTGTTGGATGAAAATCTTACCGTTGGTTGGTTTTCTAGCGAAATACCTGTTAATCCTCTTAAAGAGGGCAATAATTTTATCATTCGCGCAACTGGCCCAAATAATGGCGAGTTATTGACTAGGGTGGGCGATAATATCCTTAGTGCCTTTCGCAATCTGCAAAACCTGCAAATTTATTACATAATTATTTTACGAGAGAAAGGAGCAGCTTACTACGCGGCAGCTATTCCTAATGCCCACGGTTTGAGTGCATATCCCAACATGCGACCGATCGCGATCGATCCATTTAACGACGATCGATCCGTTTATGCGGCTATCTATCAAAGCGTCCTTGGACAAATTGGTTTTCGTGTCGATACGAGAGTTTACGGTACTAAAGTCGAAACCATTCCAGAGTTAAGCGATTGGTATGGAACGGCAATTGCTGCCGATAGTTTGCTCGGAAATGAGTTACTTGGCGATCGCATCCCAGCAATTGGCAGTAGTTGGAAAATCGTTAAAGGTAGTTATCAATTAACGCAATCTGGCGCGATCGCAACTGCTGATGAGAGTATTGCTTTGCTAAACGTCGATCGCCCTATTGGTTTGATTCATGCGATCGTGGAAACTTCTTCTTTGGTGACTCCCCTTGCGATGGTTTGGCGATGTCGCGACGATGGTAATTTTTGGCGCTGGATTTTAAGTAATGAAGGTTGTCAGTTACAAATTGTAGAAAATAATTCAATTCGTAGTATTGCCGTCAGTAATGAATACTATCTGCCACAAAATACGACCTCATCTTTACAAATTTTAGACGACGGACAAGAAATAAGTTTCTATTTTAATGGCAAATTAGTTTTCGATAACAGATTTAACGATATTTGTTTTGCAGATGCTAATAACATAGGTATCGGTGCGGCGGCAGCAAATGACGCTCAATACATCCGTTATTTTGAAGCACACCCGCGCAGTATACACATTCCCACACAACTCGATCTCGGTGCGCCTTGGTGGAAAGAAAGTAAGCAGATAGTCATCAGTGATGACTTTGTTGGCGAATCGGGTAACTTAGCAAACAGAACTACCACTATTGGTAATAAAGTATGGCGTAAAGATCTTGGTAAAGGAAAATTTGTTGTGACTGGAGATGGTCGAGTTGTCGTCACGGATGCCAAAACTAAACCTTATCCAGGTCGAACTTTTTATACAATTGACTGGGATTATGAAAATTTTGCCGACCTACAAGTAGATATTACACCCCCTGGAACATCTCGAAATTATGGTGAAAAAAGTAGAGCGGGATTAATTTTCTGGCAAGATCCCAAAAATTATCTTATTGTCAATATTTGGTTGAATGACAATTATAAAAGTGCAGCGCTTTCTTCTTTCTATCATCTTGATGGCGGCGATGAAATTTTTGATGGTGCTTGGACTAACTTGGGCGATCGCGTTACCTGGGGCGTAAAATATACGTCTCGCGTTATTTTTGATGGTATGCACTATATTGCTTTTATCGATGGCGAACCAGTTTTTTATCGTGCTTTGACCGATATTTATCCCGATGCTTCAGCTTTGAAAATCGATCGCGTCGGTATTGTCGTCAATTGGGAATGGGGTGACGATACGGGTAGTGTTTTTGAAAATTTTATCGCTAAAGTTTAAAAGATGAACGATGAACCACGAACAACAAACAATTGTTGCGATCGATTTTGGAACGAGTAACACAGTTGTAAGTATTCTCGATCCTCAAACAAAACAACCAAAAACATTAATATTTCCCCAAATATCTCGTTTGTTTCAATTTAGTTGCGAGCGACAGGAAATGAACGAAGTTCCTGTAGTACCAACGCTTGTTTTTGTAAAAGAAAATGAGCGTTTGGCAATTGGTGAAGAAGTTCGCTTGCAAAAATTGGCAACTCAAGATGCTCGACGTTTATTTAAAAATTTTAAAAGAGATTTAATAGCAGATTTTCAACCGCTACCTCGTCAAATTGACGGAAAAATTTACAGTACTCAAGCGATCGCGGAAGTATTTGTTCGAGAAATATATAAACATATTAAATTTACCAACCTAAAAATAGATCGATTAATTTTAAATGTTCCGGTTGGTGCATTTACCAGCTATTTAGATTGGTTCAAAAATTTAGGAAAATCATTAAATGCATCTTCAGTAACTTTAGTGGACGAATCTACCGCAGCATCTTTGGGTTATGCGATCGAGCATCCAAATGCTTTAGTTTTAGCAATTGATTTTGGTGGTGGAACATTAGATATAAGCTTGGTTCGTACGGTTAAATTAAATAAAGAAAATGAATCATTATTCAAAGCGGAAGTATTAGCCAAAACAGATATTTATCTTGGTGGAGAGGATATTAATATTTGGCTGGTTGAAGATTATTTATCGCGAATTAATTTGTCGCGAGAATCAATTGATAAAGAAGAATGGCATCATTTATTAAACATTGCCGAACAACTAAAAATTCAACTTTCCTCTCAAGAACAAGCTCGAGAAAATTGGCACGATCGACTAGCTCGTAAAACTCATCAATGGCAATTAAATCGACAAAAACTACTAGAAATTTTAGAAAAAAAACATTTATTTAAACAGCTAAATAATGCGATCGATGAAGTTTTAGATTTTGCTAGCAATCGCGGCATCGATCGACAAGATATCGAACGAGTTTTATTAGTAGGTGGAACTTGTTCTATTCCCGCAATTCGTAACTTAATTATCGATCGCTTTGGTAGAGAAAAAGTTAAATTCGATAAGCCTTTTGAAGCAGTATGTCACGGTGCTTTAGCAATTAGCAAACTAACAGAAATAAAAGATTATTTGCGACATAGTTACGCAATCCGTCTTTGGCAAAGCGATCGCCGAACCTACGATTATTTAATTTTATTCGAAGCAGGAACTTCATATCCCTGTTGTCGAGAAGAAGAATTGATACTACAAGTAGCAACAACAGGACAAACAGAAATTCGTTTAGACATTGGTGAAGTGGCACAAATATCTCAAACCGAAGTAAGTTTTGACCAATTCGATCCATTACAAAGAATGACGAGTACTCAGTTACTTAAAGAAGCTGCTTATCGTTCTTTAAACGGCGAAGCATCAGCATCTCCAGAGGAGAATCACGCTACCCTTTGTATCGCCCATCTCGATCCACCAGGAGAAATAGGCATCGATCGCGTCGCCGTAAAATTTGAAGTCAACGAACAAAGAATTTTAATAGCCACAGTTCGAGATTTGTTAACAGGAAAATTGTTAGTCAATCGAAAAGCGATCGCCAAGTTACAGAGCGGGTAAAGGTTGCCTTTCTTCCCTCCCCGCCCGATCGAGTTCGCTTAAACACGTCAAATGAGCGGGAGCAAGGTTACGCCCCCATCTTTTAAGTGGGGGTGTTCAAGCGACCCGTACGGATGCAACGCCGCCTATCCTCTTCAATGCCTTTCATGGTGAGGGTCGTTGATATAAGCCATGACTTTTGTAGTACTAACTTTGCCACTCGTATCGTAGAAATAACTGCGAGTCCACAAAGAAGGTAACTTTTTAAGATCGGGAAACTCATCTCTAAGCATTTTGGAGCTTCTACCTTTGAAGGCTCTGACAACTTCAGAAATAGGTGTTTGCTCGTCATACTCGACTAATAAATGAACGTGGTCTGATGCAATCTCTTTAGCTTTGATAATCCATCCCTTGTCAGTGGCAACTGATTCTAGAATTGTTGCCAGCCTTAATTTGATATCTCCCTTTAATACTGGCTTACGTCGTTTGGGTATCCAAACTAGATGCACAGTAGCTAAACCGACCGAATGATTGTTGTGCCTGTATCCGAAAGAATCTTTTCTCATTCATTTTGGTTGATATATTGCTATTTATCAACCAAAATGACAACATTAAGTTAACGCTGTTAACAATGGGAAATAAACTTGTTTGGATGTCAACAAATACTAATTAAAGTAGATAAAGATACTCTTGCTACAATAGAATATCTTTGCTATGAGTCGAACAATCTCTACAATTGTGCGGTCTACTACGCTCGTCAAATTTGGTTTAAAACAGGCAAAATAGTGACTGGTTTCGAGCTGACGGCAATGATGAAAACTAACCCACATTTTAAAGCTGGTTATGCTTCATCTATGCAGCAGACTTGCTTAAATGTTGGCGAGGCTTTCAAATCTTTTAAACAGTTGCTAAAAGGGGCTAAGAAAGGAGAATTGGCACAAAAGCCAAAACCTCCAAAATATCGGAAATCGGGCGGATTGTTTACGGTGACTTATCCTAAGAAATGGTTAAAGCTAGTAAATGGTCAAGTTAGGTTGCCTTTAGGAAATAAAGTTAAGGCTTGGTTTAATATTACTGAATTCTTTTTAGCGTTGCCATCTAACTTGAATTGAGAATCAATCAAAGAAGTTAGAATTTTACCTAGAAATGGTTGTTTCTATGCTGAATTTGTCTACTCTCAAGCCAGATCGCCTCAACAATTAGATCTTTCAATTGCACTAGGCATCGATCCAGGTCTGGGTAATTGGTTAACTTGCGTTTCTACTACTGGCAACAGTTTTATCGTTGATGGCAAACATTTAAAGTCTATCAATCAATGGTATAACAAGCAGATTGCAAATATGAAAGAAGGTAAGCCTCAAGGCTTTTGGTCGAGAACGCTTGCCCAGATCGCTGAAAAACGTAATCGCCAGATGCGCGATGCAGTTAATAAAGCAGCAAAAACAGTTATTAATTACTGCCTAGCTAATGGCACAGGTACAATTGTTTTTGGCTGGAATAAAGGTCAAAAGCAGGAGTGTAATTTAGGAAAGCAAAATAACCAGAAGTTTGTTTCTGTACCTACCGCAAAACTAAAAAATAGAATTGCTGAGTTGTGCGAACAATATGGGATTAGGTTTGTAGAAACCGAAGAATCTTATAGTAGCAAAGCTAGTTTTCTAGATGGTGACGAGCTACCCAAATATGGTGAAAAACCCGAACGGTGGCAACCAAGCGGAAAAAGAGTAAAGCGTGGTTTATATCGAACAGCAAACAATCAATATATTAACGCTGATTGTAATGGAGCTGCGAATATTCTCCGAAAAGTAAACGGAATGCTTGGATTAGATCTGAGCAAACTTATTAGAGGCGTATTGACAACGCCCATCAGAGTCAGACTTTGGACTCACTCTGTGCAAGAATCTCCCCTTTTATAAAGGGGAGATTGTCAATTAAATTAAATCAATAACAAACAATTTAAGTTTTATTAAAAAAGTAAAATAATCGCTACAAATAAAGCCCACTTTGGTACGATGGGTCAAATTATTTGAATAATTAATATAGAGACTTCTCAGTTATTAAACTTAGTTCTTAATCTAAAAAAATTATAAAGCAATGAAGCACTATTGTGACGAATGGATTCAGGAATGGTGTGATACTAACGGTTGGACTGAATTATTTATTGAAAGATATAACAACTACTGGGCATTTCCTCCTGGGGCAGTTATGCCCGAACCAATTCCTTCGGATACTCTAAGACTTATTAAATCAGAAAAAGGCTTGAGTAAAGAAGAACGGAGTTGGACGACCGTCTCGATAATTTTTACCTTGATTGCTGTAATCTTGAGCTATTGGACAATGTGTCCGATGCCGATCGTTTTTGCTTTTGCTTTTGATGCGATTACTGTAGCTCAATTGGAAGTCGAATAAACCCGAACAACCAATGTCAGGAAACTAATGAATAGAACTCAATTTAGTCGGTTACAATTTACGTCCGACTTTAATATTTGTCGCGTCCTCAATCGAATCTGACAAGTATCGGGCTATCATAACAATATTAACCCCAAAGCAGCGATCGCCGTTATGTTTGCAGATCTAGATGCTGGTTTTACTACTTGGGATCTTGCCGATCGTTCGTGCAGCAATTTAAAAATTAGAATTTAGAAAATGTTTAAAACCGATCGCGATTTACCCAATACTCCAGAAAATAGATGGAGATTTCAGATCGATCGCTTCGTGCAAGGAAACAAAAAAGAATTAGCTGCATTAGTTTGGGGATTGCGACAGGAATGGGGAAATTTAGACAATACTTTGGGTATCGATATCAAACCAAAACCTCATTTTGTCGCCTGTTCGCAAGAGTCGATCGAAGCCTTAAATAATAATGTCAACGGTCAACTTCAAGAAATTTTGGGAATTTTAGACGGTTATACCCCAGAAGAAGAAGTAGCGATTGTGGCGATCGGCGAGGGACAAATCAAGTTAATCCATTTTCAACCAGAAATTCCCCCTCCTGCTTGTTTCGAAGAAATGGAAGCAGATGTCGATCGATTAATTGAATTATTAGAAACGCGGTTGCAAGAGTTGGTAGTTGGTTGAAAATAGCCTTTAGCAATCAGCTTTCAGTACGATCGATAAAAAAAATTCTTGGCGAATTTCCTCTACACCCTATTTATTGTTCCCTATTTCCTATTCCCTAATTCAGTTAAACTATAATTTATAGCAATCGAAAAAAAAAATTAATATTCAGCGTGAGTTGACCTTGTTAGCTTTTATCAATAAGATTCGAGATATTCTTGCTCACTGGTGGTCGGAATTTACACTTCAAACCAAATTAATGGCGGCTGCTACTTTAGTCGTTTCTTTGGTTATGAGCGGTTTGACTTTTTGGGCGGTTAATACCATTCAAGAAGATGCTCGAATTAATGATACTCGCTTTGGTAGCGATTTAGCTTTACTTTTAGCTACCAATGCCGCCCCAGCGATCGCTGAAGACAATTTAACCGAATTAGCTCGTTTTTCTGGTCGCTTTTTTCAAAGTACTTCTAGCGTACGCTATTTGATCTACGCCGACGAAGATGGAGAAATTTTCTTTGGCATTCCCTACTCTGCTGCCGAAGTACAAAATTCCCTGACAATTAAGCGCAAAATCGAACTGCCAGAAAATTATGCCCAAAATTTAGAATTGCCGTTAGTAAGACAGCATTTTACTCCCGCAGGACAAATAACCGATGTTTTTGTACCTCTAAATCACGAAAACAAGTATCTGGGAGTGATGGCGATCGGTATTAATCCCAATCCCACCGGCGTAACTTCTTCTAATTTAACCAGAGATGTGACGATCGCTGTTTTTGTGGCAATTTGGGCAATGGTGATTCTCGGTGCGGTTTTTAATGCTTTAATGATTACCCAGCCGATTAAAGCTTTGGTGGTGGGAGTTAAAAACATTGCTGCCAAAAATTTTAAACAACGTATCGATCTTCCCCTGAAAGGAGAATTGGGAGAGTTAATTCTCAGCTTTAATGAAATGGCAGAGCGATTGGAAAGATACGAAGAACAAAATATTGAAGAATTAACTGCCGAAAAAGCTAAATTAGAAACATTGGTTTCGACTATTGCCGATGGCGCGGTTTTAATCGACACCAATCTACAAGTCATTTTAGTCAATCCTACCGCCAGACACATATTTGGGTGGGAAGGACAAAATGTGAGTGGAAAAAACGTTCTTCATTATTTGCCTTCAGAATTAACTGTCAAACTAACCAAACCTTTGTATCAAATCGCTGCTGGGGATTGTCTGGGAGCAAAGCATGTTAGTGAGATAGAAGAGGGAAAATCGCCAGAAGATTTAATCGCAACTAATGGCTTGGCGAATACATCAGTTGAAGATTCCCTAGAACGAGGTGAATTTTGCATTACGATCGGCAAACCGACACGACGCACCGTTCGTATTTTATTAACACAAGTATTCGATCGCGATCGCGAAAATGTTAGAGGTATTGCGATGACGGTACAAGATATTACTCGCGAAGTCGAACTCAACGAAGCCAAAAGTCAGTTTATTAGCAACGTTTCTCACGAATTAAGAACTCCGTTATTTAATATCAAATCGTTTATTGAAACTCTGTCTGAGTATGGTGAAGATTTAACCGAAAATCAACGCAAGGAGTTTTTAGAGACAGCCAACCACGAAACCGATCGTTTGACTCGTTTGGTTAACGATGTTCTCGATCTTTCTAGGTTGGAATCGAATCGCGCCTACAATTTTAATGCGGTAGATATCGTTGTACCGATCGAACAAACTTTACGTACTTACAAGCTTAATGCCAAAGACAAAGGAATTGAATTAATTCAAGAAGTTGAAGCAAATTTGCCGTCAATTTGGGGTCATTACGATTTATTATTGCAAGTTTTAACCAATTTAGTTGGTAATGGTCTCAAATTTACTAATGCTGGCGGAAAAGTTGCCATTCGTGCTTACAAACTCAAAGACTCTGCTGTTAATGTTTTCGATCGACAAGTTAAAGTTAGAATCGAAATATCTGATACTGGTATTGGCATCGCAGAAGAAGATTGTAAATCTATTTTCGAACGCTTCTTTCGCGTGGAAAATCGAGTTCATACTCTCGAAGGTACTGGTTTGGGACTTTCGATCGTCAAAAACATTATCGACAAACACCAAAGTAAAATTCAAATTGTTAGCGAAGTTGGTGTTGGCACTACTTTCTGGTTCGATTTGATCGCACATCCAGGAGAGGAAATTCTGCCTGAAGCGGAAACGTCTTTGCAAGTAGGCAATAGGGAATAAGTAACAAGTAGCAAGTAGCGAGTAGCAAGTAGCAATGAACTATTAACTATTAACAATTATGTAGATAAACTTAATTGCGAACCGAGATTGGTTTTATAAACTTCAATTCTGGTTTGGAAAGCTTCTTTAAATTGTGGCATATGAGTTACGGTGAGAATGCAAGAAAAATCGCTGGCGATCGCATTAATTGCTGCAATTAATCTGTCACATCCTTCTGCATCTTGAGTACCAAAACCTTCATCGACAATCAGCATTTGTAAAGAAGTTCCCGCACGTTGCGCCAACAAGCGCGCTAATGCCAAACGAATCGAAAAGTTAATCCGAAATGCTTCACCACCAGAATAGGTTTCGTAGGGGCGAGTACCCCGCGCATCAGCGATTAAAATATCGAGGGTATCGATTAATTTATGGGAATTGCTACCCTTAGACGATCGCTGGGTTAAAAACTGAACGTGTAGTTGATTTTCCGTCAATCTAGCTAAAATTTGATTGGTTTCTGCTTCTAGTTGTGGCAGTACGTTTTCAATCATTAAAGCTTGAATGCCATTTTTGCCAAACGCTTGACTTAACTCTTGATGGACGATCGTTTTGCGCCTAAGTTCTTTGAGTTGTTTTTGATTTTGTTCGTATTGAGTTTCTATAGTTTCGATTTGTTTGGTTAATTGTTCCAAACGTCCTTGACTTGCGATCGCTTCGTCTAATTTTTGTCTTTTTTGCTGAATTTGCTGTTCTAAATTTTGTATTTCGGCGCGATTGTCGTTAATTTGTGCTGTTCGATCGACAAATTGTACGATCTTCTCTTTTGTTGACAACAAATCTGCTTGTTTGCTTTGCCAGAGTTGTTCTAATTCCTGATGGCGTTTCTGTAATTGTGGACATTGTTGCTGAGCTTGTTGCAATTCTCGATATTTTATTTGCCAAGATTGTGCTTGACGCAAACTGGCGAGAAGGTTTTGATGGTAGTCGCCATCGTAACCTAATTCGACTAAATAATTTTCTAAATGCTGAATTTTCTGTTTTAATAATGAAGTAGTTTGTAAGCTGCTAATCTCCTGCTCCAAACTAACAACTCGTTCTGCTAGTTCGGGTTTTTGTCTGTCGATCGCTGCTTGACGGCGTTTAGCATCTTCAATTTTGGCTTTTTTAATTTCTGCCCAACGATAATTATCAACTTGGTCTCTTGCCAAAGCATGAGTTCTCTCGTCGTAGTTAAGATTTTGCAGTTGAAGGTTGAGAACTTTTAATTCTGAGTGCAATTCTTCAGCATAGTTGCCAATAACTAGAGATCGCTCTAAATCTTCAATTTCTCCCTTAATTTGTTGCAGGTTAGAGTTAATTTCCCCAGTAACTTCTAACTGTGCTTCGAGTTGTCCTAATTGTTGTTGCAATGAAGTGTAAGGAGATAATTCGCGATCGAGTTGTTTGTATTCTCCCCTCAATACCTGTAATTCTCGCTCGCAAACTGACAATTGATCTCTAATCACCCAAAATTGCTCTTCTAAATCTTGGTGTTGATTTTGAGTTTTGGTGATGACTCGATCGCGATGATGTTCGTCTAATTCTTGTTCGCACAATGGACAAGTTGCATCGGGAATTTGCAGCATTTGCAGTTTTTGCCGCAATTCTTGAAGTTGTTTTTCACAGTTGCGCTGGGTTTCTTGCAGTCTGGTTTGAAAGCTTTTTCTTTCCAAACCTTTTTCTTCGACGCGCTTTTGATAGACTCGCTTTTTATCCAATTCGTCAATTTCTGCATTTACCGCGATCGCTGTCTGTCGCATTTGTGGTAATTGCGCCAGTCGTTGCGAAAATTCAGCTTCTTGTGCTTTCAATTGTTCTAATTTAGCCGACAGTCGCGCTTCTGCACGTTCGATGTCAGTTTGGAGATGCTGACGCTGTTGCAGTAAAGGAGACACTTCTAGTTGCAAGCGATCGAGTTCTTTAAGATGCTGACGATGGCGAGATAATTTTTCTAGAGCAATGTCAACATCAGTGGTTTGAGAAACGATTTGTTGGAGTTCTTTTTCTTGTTCTTGTAAAGTTTCAAATTGGGTTTGAGTTTGACGAATTTGCAAGTTGAGTTCGTTAATTTGTCGAACTAATTGCTGTTGTAGTTCTTGTTTTTGCTGTTGTGCATCGCGATCGGCTGCCAATTTAGCACCCAAACTTTCTTCCTGTCGTTGCAGTCTTTGTAATTCTTCGTAACCAGCATTAATTTCTGGATCGCGATCGAGTAATTTTTGCAATCGATCGAGTTGGCGATCGAGCAAATTAAGATCTTTTTCGGTGCGATCGCAATCTTGGACTAAATTTTGATAACGATCTTGCTCCCAGGTTAATTGTTGTTCCCAAGCTTGTCTTTGATGCTCGATCGCTTGCAATTGCTCGATTTTTTCGCGATCGCAGGCTTGTTCGCGATGCAGTTGCATCAATTCTCGCTCTAAATCAACTCTCTCCCGAGCAATATTATCCTTTTGTTCGAGTTGTTCTTGGTAGGGTTGTAAACTTTGTTCTAGTTGTTCTGCTTGTGCTTTATACTGTCTTGAAAGATCTTTGGCTTTGTTTGCCATTTCTTCGTATTGGTCTAGCTTGAGCAAGTCTGCTAAAATTTGTTTGCGTTCGTTAGGACGGCGCAGCATAAATTCATCGGCGCGTCCCTGACGCAAGTAAGCTGAATTAATAAACGTGTCGTAATCGAGTTTCAAACAAGAAACTATCTGTTGCTGAGTCGCTCTTAATCCCTTAGCCGTCAAAGATCTAAAATAACCCGATTCATTTTGAATCTGAAATTCTAAAGAACTACTCCTCCCGCGCGGACGAGAACGAATGACGCGATAAGTTTGGTTGTTGTAGATAAAATCAAAATCAACGCGAACATTTGTCGCACCCGCATGAATGACATCATCTTCTGTCACCGTGCGGCTTTGTCCCCAAATTGCCCAAATCATTGCTTCTAGTAGCGAAGATTTACCCGCGCCATTAGCACCGCAAATACAGGCTGTATGCAAGCCACGAAAATCTAAGCTGGCTTCGCGATAGCTGAGAAAGTTTTTAAGAGTTAACTGTAGCGGAATCATTCTCTAGCAAAGTCGAGAGGTTGAGCAACGAAATAAAATTTTCCAACAAATTTAGATCGACTATTACAATTTTGTTTTGAAGGAAATTCTTATTTACATAAAGCAAATATAAATCGATTTCATTATATTAAGACACAGTTTCCTAAAAATAGAAAGCCAATTCCTGCTCGATCGAAAAATGAGTTTAATAATTAAATCTTGCTGAATTAAAATTATAAATATTCTCGCCGAAAACTTTTATTAAGCTTTCTAAAGATAATTTTACTTACGTTTAAAAAATATCTTAAAAATTAATCGATCGATTCTTTTTAAACCAACCTCAGCAAAAACTAAGAATCTAGTCATCTTGTTTAGCAGTCGAATTTATTTTTACTAAAGTGTTTTCGATCTGTTCTTTCCTAGACCAATTTTTACAAAAGATTAATTTAATTCTTAAACCAAAATAACTATTTCCTAAAATAAAAATAAAAGCTAAATAATCGATTTCCAAAAGGCACAAATAAAAATGTGACTTTTCTCAAATTCAAATAGTTTTAGCTTACAAATAACAAAGGCGATCGAGCAAACAATTAATTCAAAATCTTTCCGATCGCACAAGTTTGTTAGCAATGGTAAGTATAAATTACTAAAAAAAGAGGTGCTATGAATACTCTAGTACAACGTCGAGTCAGAGAGCCAAATTTACTTAATAATTGGGATGACTTTTGTAACTGGATCGTCAGTACGAATAATCGAATTTATATCGGCTGGTTTGGAGTTTTAGCTATTCCCACCTTACTAGCAGCCAGTATTTGTTTTATTCTAGCCTTTTTCATCGCTCCTGCGGTCGATCTAGATGGCATTCGCGAACCAATCATCGGCGCGGTTATGGGTGGTAATAATATAATTACGGCTGCCGTGATACCGACATCAGCAGCGATCGGACTTCATTTTTATCCGATCTGGGAAGCATCTTCTGTGGAAGAATGGCTTTATAATGGCGGGCCATATCAATTAATTGTCTTACACTTTTTAATTGGTATTTGGTGTTATTTAGGAAGACTATGGGAATTAAGCTATCGCGAAGGTTTACGTCCTTGGATTGCCGTTGCTTTTTCAGCACCTGCGGCAGCAGCGACAGCAGTGCTGTTAGTTTATCCGATCGGACAAGGTAGTTTTTCAGAAGGATTGCCATTGGGAATTGCGGGAACTTTCCATTTTATGATGGCTTTCCAAGCTAACCACAATATTCTCATGCATCCTTTTCACATGCTGGGAGTTACTGGAATCTTTGGCGGTGCGCTATTAAGTTCGTTACACGGTTCTTTAGTTACTTCTACTCTGTTCCGTTATACCAAAGAAGATGAATCTGTTTCTGCTGGCTATAAGCTAGGACAAAAAACTTTCACCTATCACTATCAGGCTGGACACTACGGTTTTTTGGGACGCTTGCTTTTACCTGCTTTTGCTAGCCGCAACCATCGTTCTTTCCACTTTTTATTAGCGGCTTTACCGACGATCGGAATTTGGTTTGCAGCTTTGGGTGTAGGATCGATGGCATTTAATCTCAATGGTTTTAATTTCAATCAATCGATTTTGGATGCTAGCGGACGAGTTATTCATAGCGATGCCGATTTGATGAATCGAGCAAATTTGGGAATTCAAGCAATGCATTCGCCTAACACCCATCATTTTCCAATGGTTTTAGCTAGTGGAGATGCTTTGTCGATCGGCAATCGCGCTGGTTAGGTTTAAAATAATATTATTTAAAAAAAGGTCTGTAAGAAAAACTACAGACCTTTTTTTGTTTCGCTTACAATTGTGTTGGCGAATCGGGAGCAAAAGTCACTCCTGTGTTTCTTCGATCTTTTGGGGCTTGAATTAAATCGGCAAAACTATTGATTTGGGTGCCAATATGTTCGCCAGCTTTTTGCAATTCTAGTTCGAAAGTAGCAAGATCTTCACCGTAACCACAGCGTTGAGCCGCGATTTCTATTCCTTGGGTGTTATTTGCTCTAGCACAATCAATTAATTCTGCGCCTGTAAGAGGTTTTGGTGATGCCATCTGGTTAAATTTTTTTGCAACTCTATCTAACCATGTTAATCAAAAGGCGATTTTCGATCGCTCTACCTATGGATTGACAAGAAAAAAATATTGAATATTAATTGCTTTGAACTAAACAACAAAATATCTTAAAGAAAACAAAAAACTTTGCTTTCATATACCTAAAATAAGTCAAGCATGAGAATGTCTTTTTTTAGGGGAGGAGTGATGATACTCGATTTTTCTTCTAAATTCTTTGCGATCTGCAAAACAATAGCCTGCAATTTTTCTCTGTACAAGACTTATCGCGTCATCAGTAATGCCCCGATCGATATTCTCTGGCAAAAATTGATCGACTTAGCCGATGTTTCTTGGAATCCTTTATTTTCCAGCACGGACGTACCGATGGGCTTAATTCCCAAACCTGGTTTAATTTTTGGGGCAGTTACCAAATTAACGCCGATTCCCGTGAGAATTTTTGTTGAAAACGTTCGACCCAGAGAATTTCTCAGCATTAGGATTTTAGCAATTCCTGGCATCGAACAAAGAATTATTTATCAAGTAGAGTCAACTTTATGCGGTACATACATCTCTTATTCAGTTAAATTGACTGGTTGGTTGTCTCCTTTAATTTGGTGGCTGATTAAACCTTATACGTCTCGTGTTGCTTCTGAATTAGCTCACGCAGCCGAAATTGTGAATAGGTAAGGGCGAATAGCGATTTGCCCCTACTAATTTTGATATTTTTCTTTAATACGTAGAATGTGTTCGAGAAACTCAGCACCTTTTTCGGGATTTACCATTGCTACAAAATTGGCATATCCCTGAATTGAAGAGATTAAATTACCTGAGTTTCCCCACTTTATTCCTTTGACTCCGTCCTTTTCAATTTGAAATAGAACAGCTCGGAAGCGTTTTAATTCTTTTTTAGAAATATTCAAACGTTTGTTAACGACGACACCAGTTACTTCTTGCTGTCTATTTTTACGTAAAATTCTTGTTTTCTCTTGATTGATAGTAAAACCTTCGTAGACGACGATCGACTCGGTACGCCTCAGAATATTGCAAATATGTCTGAGACTTTCTCCAGTGGCAGAAAAAGTTAAATCGTCTGCATAACGGGTATAAATAAAACCTAGCTTTTCTGCCATAACAGTTAATCTTCTGTCCAACCGACAACACAGAAAGTTACTTATGGCTGGTGAAGCAGGTGAACCTTGTGGCAAATAACGTTCTGTCTGCGCGACAAAATAAGTCTTACCATCTAATTCTATTTCTTGAACCTCTGGTTCGGTACAAAGCAAACTCAGGATGGTTGCTACCGCTTCGGCATACCCCAAAGCTTGAAACATTCCTTTTACTCTTCTGTAAGAAATAGAAGGAAAAAAATCTTTCAAATCGAAATTAATAATTACATCCTTGCCAACATGAGGTTGTGCGTTGCTAACGATCGAGCGATCGCGCCTAAATCCATGAGCGGCATCGTGTAATTCTAATTTCTCTAAAATATTTTGAAGTATCCATTGTTGCGCTTGTTTTAATTTGGGCATCGGTGCGGAAATTAATCTTTCTCCACCAGTTTTCTTGGCGATTTTGAAACGAATGTAGTGAGAAATCGTTGAAGTCGTCCGTGAAAAAGCAAGAAATCTCAGTTGTCCGATCGCGATTCCCATTGCATTAGCTATATCTTCAGCCGTATTTAGGATGGGTAAATTTCGATCGCGCAGTCTTTCTCGATCGCCAGCTCGATCGTTTAATCCTTTAGAGACTCCTTCACCTAAATAAAGAATGTCTTGCTGTTTTTTGTTTTGCCAAATTTCAGCACGTTCTAGACGTTCTTTTTCTCTTGTTTGTTTTGTTTCTTCACGCTTGCGTCTTGATTCTGCCAAGCGCTGTTTTAGCATTTCTTGACGCAGTTTCTTTTCATTTTGCAGCCGTGTATTTTCTTGTCGTAACTCTTCTAACTCTCTCCTAATCTCTCCAATGCGCCGAATTTCATCGGCTGGATCTTCTGGCAATTGACCTTGTGAAGGCCAAAAACCCAAGCAAATCATTTCTTCTAAAATGAATTTTTGTTTCCCTCTTTGGCGAACTAAGTCGTAGAGTTCCTGACGAGTACGGGGCTGCTCTGTCATATCTTTTTTAGGACTTATTTAAAGAAAAAAAATAACGCACCCTTATAAAAAAATGGTTTTTCCTTCGTAAATCCCCAGGACTAGATTGCTCAACTCGAGCGGTCACGGGTACTATTGCTCAATCACTTCAGCGATGTCAAACTGGAATAGCAATAGTACCCGTAAAGACCGCATAGTCAAGAGCAAGCTAGTGATGCGTGCTTCAACTAAACGCAAGAATGGCGATCCACCATTCAGATTGCAAGGTTACTTACCAATTTTTGAGTACGTTCTATTCAATTATTGTTTTTATAGTAAGTTCATTTGTATTGCTTGTCAAGTCGATCGCGAAGCTGCACTTCGATCGGACAAAGCATAATTAAAACTTTTCAAAAAACTAGATTGCATTTAAACTTTGTCTACTTAATCAAACTTAACCTTTTTTGCAAATAGAAATCATTCTCATTTGTAAACGAGATTGTGTCGTTTTGGGTGTATGATGTAATTTAACAATGGGGTTATTATGACTAAAATTCAACACGACAAGTCGAACGCCCTTATAACTTCGTTAATTTCGCTCTAAATAAGGGACTTGACAAAAATTGAAATCGACCTTTCGTTTGACTAATTTTCAACTATTTTACTTAGTTACAAAAAAGCGCATTTGACAAAAACCGCAAATAATGCTAGCGATTTAAAAAATTTCAGTACGCACAGAAAAAGCAAAAAGTTAAAGCTACATTGACTTTTGTGCGTGACTAATTAATTACAAATGTTACTTTAATCTATTTTTGGGGAACTATAACAATAGCCCAAACCCAGAATAAATTTGTCAGTCAACCAGATGTTGAATCAAAAACTGGAACAGACAATTGCAGAACAGACCGCTCGATTGGAGAAAATTCAAAAACAGTTAAGCGATCGAATCGTTCAATTTCAAGATCTAGAAAATTCCTACCAGCAACTACAACAAGAAAATGAACGACTAAAAATTGAACTGTACGAACTGGGTGAAAAAGAAGAACGTTTTCGACAAATTGCAGAAAATGTTCGCGAAGTTTTTTTCATGATTTCTGCACAGACAGATGAAATTCTCTACATCAGTCCTGCTTATGAAAAACTGTGGGGACGAAGTTGCCAGAGTCTTTACGAAAACCCCGAATCTTGGTTGAGTGCCATACATCCAGAAGATTCCTTGCAAGCACTCGCCACTTTAGAAACTCAGTTTCGAACGGGAGACGAGTTTTACGAAGAATATCGGATCTTGCGTCCCGATGGCACGATTCGCTGGATTTGGGTTCGTGCCTTTCCGATTACCGATAGCCAAGGCGAAGTAAATCGCTTTGTCGGTATTGCTGAAGATATCACCGATCGCAAACAAGCTGAAGAGGCGATGCGAGAGAGTGAAGAACAGTTTCGCCTTACCTTTGAAATGGCACCGATCGGCATGGCAATTACCGCCCTCGATGGCAAACTAGAAAGGGTAAACCAGTCTCTTTGCGACGCTCTCGGCTATGCTAAAGAAGAATTACTAAGCCTTACCTTTGCTCAGATCGCTCATCCTGAAGATAAAGAATTGAGTTGTACTCTAGAAAAAAAACTGTTGCAAGGTGAAGAATCTGCCTTTCAAATCGAACAACGCTATCTAGCTAAAGACGGTAGAGTCGTCGATACAATCGTACAAGTGACCATCGTCCGAGACGAACACGGTAATGCTCTGCATTTTAGCAATCAAATTGTTGACATTACCGAGCGCAAGAAAATGGAAAAGCAACTTCTTTACGATGCTCTCCACGACTCACTGACTGGTTTGCCCAATCGCGCTCTATTTATGGATCGCTTGGAACAGCAACTTATAAAAAACAAACAAAACGAACACTATCAATTTGCCGTTCTTTTTCTCGACCTCGATCGCTTTAAAGTAGTTAACGATAGCGTCGGTCATTTAATTGGCGATCGCTTGTTGGTTGAATTTGCTCGTCGTTTGGAAAGTTGCGTTCGCCCCACCGATACTGTCGCTCGTTTGGGAGGAGATGAATTTACGATTCTGCTGGAGAATATCAAAGACGTTGCCGAAACAACAATAGTAGCAGAGCGAATATATGAAACTTCAACCATACCTTTTCAAATTGGCGGTTACGAGTTGTTCGCTACCACAAGTATTGGTATTGCTTTAAGCATCCACGGTTACGAAAAGCCCGAAGATATTTTGCGCGATGCCGATTTGACTATGTATTCTGCCAAAGAACAGGGTAAGGCGCGCTACGAAGTTTTTGACAAATCGATGCACGAACGCGCCCTCAATCGTTTACAGCTAGAAACCGATTTGCGCTGGGGATTAGAAAGACAAGAATTTAGAGTTTACTATCAGCCGATCGCCTCGTTAGTGACGGGAAAACTGGCTGGTTTTGAAGCTTTGATTCGTTGGCAACATCCAGAACGAGGTTTGATTTCGCCAGGTAATTTTATTCCCGTTGCAGAAGAAACGGGTTCGATCGTACCGATAGGAACTTGGCTTTTGCAAGAAGCTTGTCAACAACTAAAAACTTGGCAAGAAAAATATCCTCTCGATCCGCTTCTTAAAATTAGCGTCAATCTTTCGGGAAAACAGCTCACTGATGGTAATTTGCTCGAAGAGATCGATCGCATTCTTAAAGAAACCGATCTCGATGGCAGATCGCTCAAACTTGAGATCACTGAAAGTATTTTGATGGATAATTTGGAAGCTGCGACAAGGATGCTTTTAGAGTTGAGAATGAGACACATTCAATTAAGCATCGATGATTTTGGAACTGGCTATTCTTCTTTGAGTTACTTGCATCGTTTCCCTGTCAATACCCTAAAAATCGATCGCTCTTTTATCAATGAGATGGAATCGAAAGAAGAAAATACTGCGATCGTTAGGGCGATCGTCACTCTGGCACACATGTTAAACATGGATGTCGTCGCCGAAGGGATTGAAAATCCTTCCCAATTAGCTCAACTTAAATTGCTTAAATGCGAATTGGGACAAGGTTATTTTTTCTCCGAACCTTTGAAGAAAGAGGACGCTGAAGCTTTAATTGCTAAAGGGAGACAATGGTAAATTAAGTTCTGAGTTAATTGGGTGTTAAATTTCGTTGGTTAAGTGTTGAGAAATTACTTTTAGTAGCTTTTCGGGTGTGAATGGTTTAGTTAGATAATAGTTAGATCCCAATTCTAAAACTAGTTCTTGACTTGCCTCATCTTTGTTACCACTTATAACGATAAAAGGTATATTACTAACATCTGAATTTCGACGAAGTTTGGTTAAAATTTCAATGCCATCTAGCTCTGGCATCATTAAGTCACAAATTATTAAATCGGGGTTTTCTTGTTGAATTAATTGCCAACCGAGCGCACCATTTTCTGCTGTTATTACCTTATATTCATGAGCTGTCAAAAACATTATTAAAATTTTTCTTAATAGGACATCATCATCTATTACTAAAATTTTTTTCACGTTTTTTTTGAGTATTTAATTTTTTTAATTGTTTTATATTAATAATAAACTTGTAGAAAACACTCAAGAATAGCAAGAATAGCAAGTCGGCGATCGCATCGAACCAAATCCGATCGCCCTTCATTAAAATATTGCTTGTTGAGATATCTCTAGACAGCTTCTCCACCAACTACAACATCTTTAATTCGTAAACTTGGTCCTCCGCATCCTACTGGCAAACCACTTTGTCCGCCCTTACCGCAACCACCAGACTCATCCCAATAGAAATCATCGCCGATCGCCTCAATATTTGCCAAAGTTTTAAACACGTTACCAGAGAGAGTTACATCTCTAACTTGTTCTGCAAGTTGTCCGTCGCGAATCATCCAAGCTTCGCCCGCGCTAAAGGTAAACATTTCGCCATTAGTCATTCCACCCAACCAATTACGGGCGTAAATACCACATTTAAGATCGAGAATAAGATCTTTTACTGGTGTCTTGCCGCGATCGATCCAAGTATTGGTCATTCTGACAATGGGTGGATAATGATAGTTAAGACAACGAGCATTACCTGTCGGCTTTTCTGCTAACTTTCCTGCCGTTTCGCGAGAGTGCAAGCGTCCCACCAAAACCCCATCTTTAATTAATTGCGTCGTTGTTGCTGGGGTACCTTCATCATCGTAGTAGTAACTACCCCGATGTCCTTCTGGTGCAGCGCCGTCAAAAATCTGTAGTTCTGGCGAACCAAAACGTTTGCCCATACTCATCACTTCGAGTAAATCGGGATTTTCGTATGCCATATCCGCTTCAGAAAGATGTCCAAATGCTTCGTGAACGAACAAACCTGTCAGAATGGGGTCGATCACAACTTTGTAGGTATTACCCTTAACTAAGGGCAAATACAGCGCATCTCTAGCACGTTGGGCAGCACTTCGTACTTGTTCGTCAAGGTTGAGTAAATCTTCGTAGGCTTTGCGCGAACCAGTTGTCTCTCTGCCAGTTTGAACTACTTCACCATTTCGCGCCGTCGCTGCAAAACGCATTTCCATATCTACCCAAGATTGTTCGATGAGCGTTCCTTCGGAAGTAGCTAGAATAATACGTTGGGTGCTGTCGTCATAGCGGACTGAAGTAGTAGCGATCGCATCACCTACCTGACGTAGAATTTGATTGTAGCGATCGCAGAGTGTTTTTTTGTCTGCTAGAGGAATCAAACGCGGATCTGTTCCTGTTAATAGTAGTTGACAAACAGTTCGTACTGTTTCGACTGGGGCGAGTAAGGTTTCTTCTTCGCCGACAATTTTTGCTGCTGAAATGGCATCTTCAACGCGATCGCGCAAAGCAGATAAGTCGTTGAAGGTTGCAAATCCCCATCCTCCTTTATGACAAGCTCTCACCTGTCCGCCGATCGCAATTCCTTCGGAGAGAGTTTCAATTTGTTCTCCTCGCAATGCAATACTCGTTCCTTCTGATTCTTCGAGGCGAATTGAGAGAAAATCAACACGATCGCGATAACGGGCGATCGTCTCATCAATTAAATTTTTATAGTCGGCGATCGATCTGGGCATGGTAAATAGAGTCAAGAGTGCTTTATTACTATTTTATTAAGCTCGCCAATAATCTCGACGCTAAAAATAACTTAAATTATACTAGTAAAGCAAAAACTACTAACTAAAGTGACTCAAAAAAATATTTTCAAAATTTACTTAGTAAGTAGTTTATTTTTGTCTTTGCTTGGCTGGCAAAATAAATTAGCTAGCTCTACTCGTCAATCTATGAAAACTATAGATTATTCCCTCTTCTCTTCAGGCGACTTAATCTTTAGAAAAGGAAATAGTTTGTTGAGTCAAACTCTATATCAAACCGATCGAACTTCTTCTTTCTCTCACGTTGGGATTGTCGAGCTAGTCGATCGCCAACCATTTGTCATTCATGCTTCTCTTGGCGATCCATTAGCAAATAATGCTGAAGTCAAAAAAGACTCTTTAGAAACTTTTTTAAATAGAGAATCAACTGCTTCGATCGCCATTTATCGCTTGAAAAAAGACAGCAAAAATTTAGGAAAGTCTGCTGCAAGTGTAGCCGAGCGCTATGCTTTGAAAAAATTACAGTTTGACTCTAATTTCGATTTAAAAACAACTGACAAACTTTACTGTACCGAACTAGTTTGGCGAGCCTATTTAGAAACAGGATTAGATTTAGTAGATAATCGTTTTAGTCAATTAAAATTACCTTTAGCTAAAGGCGATTATTTATTGCCCAGTAATTTATTACATAGTAAATATTTAAAAAATATTTATGTCGTCAACTTTAAAGAATAGAAAATTATATGCAAAGAAGAAAATTTATTTTCATTTCTCTGGCTACCTATTTATCAACTAATCTTACTGGATGCTGGCAATTGACACCATCTAAGACAGTGGAAGATTTTTATCGTTCTGTAGAAAAAGGTCAGATCGATCGCGCGATCGAATTAATCTCTCCTAGCGCTGTGTCTAACTTTGGCGAAGGTAAAATTAGACAATACTTGTTTCAAGCTAGCTCGCAAATGAAAATCAAAGGTGGTATAAAATCTTTTCAAACTAATAGCGAAACTCTTAATAACGATGTCGCTAAAGTTAATTACACCATTAAATATCAAAATGGCGACAAAGAAACTAAAGATGTAGAATTAGGTAAAATTGGTAATGACTGGAAAATCAGCGCCAGTAAATAAAGTTTTCAGTTTTTTATTAATTATAATTATGCTCTAAGATCGACGTATGAGTTGTCGAGACAAAACCGTTATTTCTAATAATATCTGGATTGAGACGATAGCCGACATTGCGAACTGTTTGAATTAAACTAGGCTGCCTTGGATCGATTTCAATCTTTTTGCGTAAAGATAATACATGGGTGTCGATCGTGCGGGGATTGTCGATCGCATCTGGCCAAGCTCTGCGTAACAATTCAGAACGACTTAAAGCAGTTCCTTCGGCTTGCGCGAGTACGTAAAGCAAGCTAAATTCTTGAGGTGTTAATTCAATAAAGTTTTCTTGAAATTGAACGCGACGTTGGACTAAATCTATCTTTAGGTCGCTATAATTTATGTATAAAGGCGCAGAATTTAAGCGTATTCTTCGAGTTAAGGCTTCAATCCTTCCTAAAAATTCTTGCATCCCGAAAGGCTTGGTTAAATAATCATCTGCTCCAGCTCTCAAACCATTGACAATATCTCTCTCTGTACTGCGAGCCGATAACATGAGAATAAGCGACTGACGCTGTTGATACAACCAACGACAAAACTCTAAGCTATCACCATCTGGTAAATCAGAGTCCAAGACAACTAATGTTGGTTGACGACTGAAAAAACCGTTTCTAGCTTGCTGGATACTAGAGTACTGCTTTGCTACATAGTTTGCCTGTTGTAGGTGCCAACCTAAGAGCGAGCGTAGATGAGGATTTCCCTCAACAATTGCAATTGCGATCGAACTCACCTTGGTCTTTTTTCCTTGGAAACTCCTACATTTCAGGCTAACAAAGTTATTGTCAATATTTTGTAACAATTGCTACTCGAAAACCAAATCCAACAAAAACTATGCAAAAAAAAATTGTTATATAAAATAATTTTAATTCAAAATAATCATTAAGATTAGTAAAGAAGAAATATCTTTTCTCCAAGAAAATATTTAACTGTTTTCAACGCTCGGTCGAGTTCAATTTAAAAACATGTTACAAGAAAGTCAATCGATTCGTCACTACCAAAAACTTACAGATGCCATGGTCGATCTATGGCAAAAAGGATATCGCTTTGACGATATTAGGTTATATACGGAAGGGTATTTATCTTGCCTTCGTCAAATCAATCATTTAGAAGCTTATCAAATCAACCGTTTGGAAGAAGAAGTGTTTCGCTTTTTGCGAGATCCTTCCAATTTTGAGTTGTCATTCCCGCAGATTGAAACTGATTATTATTAATAGGGAAGAGGCAACAGGCAATAGGGAGCTTTTTACTTTTGTAGTGGCGTGTCGGCGACACGTCACTACAACTTTTCACAGCGAACCCTAATTTATAACCTCTGCTTTAAGAAGCGAGAGCTACTTCCAGCATTTCTTGTAATTCGCCGCTTTGGTAGAGTTCGATCGCGATATCCGAACCGCCAACGAACTCGCCATTAATGTAAATTTGAGGAATAGTAGGCCAATTAGAGTATTCTTTAATACCCTGACGGATGTCGCTATCGCTCAGTACGTCTACTGTTTCAAATGGAACGCCCAAAGAATTGAGCATTTGAACGACATTGTTAGAGAAACCGCATTGGGGCATTAATTTAGACCCCTTCATGAAAACTAAAATTTTGTTGTCTCGAACTAATTTATCGATTTTTTCCTTAACTTCGGGTGTCATAGTTGTCATTTAAAAATCATTGCTAATTTAGAGCGCAATGCATTATGAGCGCGCGCTCTAACAATACTAATACCGATCGAAGCCTGACTAAGCAGATTGTTTAATTAACTGCCAAGCTTCAGGGGTATATGTTTTCAATGCTAAAGCATGAATGGCTTCTGATGCCATTTCGTTTTGTAAGGCTTCATAGACGATTTGATGCTGTCTAACTTTAGTTTTGCCTTCAAACTGAGAAGATACGACGATAGCTTCGAGATGATCGCCGCCGCCAGTAAGGTCGTTGACTATAATTGTGGCATCGGGCAGTTGTTCTCTAATTGTTGCTTCAACTTGATGAAGGCTAACCATTTTTGCTCCTAGTATAATCTCTAATACTATTTTTGCTTATCTCGATTGTTAAGCAAACAAGTGGCGGTTATTTATTTAGAATTACCCGAATTATTATTAACATTTCCCGAACTAGAAGGATTAGCCGGGTTGGATGCAGAGAAAGGTACATTGACAAAACCCATTTCTAATAACTGTTGGTAAGATTTTTTGCCAAGGTCGCTAGTTGGATTTTGTGATTTAATTACTTGAACGAGCAAAGGGACGGACAATTCTGATTGGTTTTGCGCCCTGTGAACTAAAGCTAGTTGATAAGTTGCGCGATCGCGCATTTGTCCTGTTTCGAGAGCTTTTTGTTTTTGGGATTCAGCAATACTGTTATCGATACCAGAAAAACTGTTAGCAAGTTCCAAATAAAAATTAGACAATTGATTGAAAATTTGACGCGCTTTCTGGAGTTTATCAACTGCCGTATCGTATTGTTGATTGTTAATAGCTTCATCTGCTTGAGCCATTAACCTTTCTCCTCCTTGCAAACTCAGCAAACTATCAGGACGTTCGGGTGCGCTGTTATTTTGAGATTCGGCATTATTTGGTGTTGTTGTTTGTTTTGGAGAGTTTGGCGTTTGTGCTACTACTTTTGGACATGTAGCTACAGTAATAGTAAAAAGTGTAAAAAATAGTATTGTCCAGCGGAAAGGACGAGCGGTGAAATTTAGCATGAGATAACTCTATTTTTTCGAGACTCCAGGTATATTAGCATTCGATCTTTCCTATTGGTGATTGGGAACGGGTTTACTTTTGTAGATGTTATGTCACTCTAAAAATCGATCTACCTTTACGTATATTGATTATTGGTTATTTGTTAGATAAATTTATCGAGATCGCTCGAGACAATCGAACAGAGATCGGCTAGATTAGAATTGCTCAAACAAGAGGACTTATCGTAGCGTTAATATCTCTTTTGATTGAATATACATTCGATAATTCGGCTGCAAAGTTCGGTTTTGCTGGGAGCGCTCCTGACAAATCGTGTTAAAAAAATTTTACGCTCAAAAGTATTACAAATTGCCAATTTCTCACCAAAAATCTTTAGTTGCTAGAGTAGCTATCTTTTTCTTAATTTCTCTTCTCTGGATTACTGGTTGTTGGCAAAAAGATTCACAATTTTTACATCCTCCTTTATTAGAACAAGATAAATTAATTCAGGTTTATTTCAATCAAAATCAAGCAAAAGGAAGGTACTTTCAAGAACCTTACCGACAAATTAGTCGCTACGGAGATAATTTCGAACAAATAATTATTGAGGCAATTAATTCGGCAAAATTTTCCATCGATGTCGCCGTACAAGAATTAAATTTACCCAATCTAGCGCAAGCATTAGTAGCACGATCTCGATCGGGAATTAAAGTAAGATTAATTTTAGAAAATACTTATTCTCATTCTTTAAGCGAACTCAGCGAGAGTAAAATTGACAAGTTCGACAAGCACGATCGAAATCGCTATCGAGAGTTTAAGACTTTAGTCGATCTCGATCGAGATGGTTATCTATCTCAAGCAGAAATTGACGCTAGAGATGCTTTGGTGATTCTTCGTAATGGTGGAGTGCCGATCGCTGACGATACTAGCGATGGTAGTCGCGGTAGCGGTTTAATGCATCACAAATTTATAGTTATCGATCGCCAGGTAGTCGTTACTGGTTCGGCAAATTTTACTTTAAGTGATTTTTTTGGCGATTTTTCTTCTCCAGAAAGTCGGGGTAATGCTAATAATCTCCTCAAAATTTATAGTCCCGAGCTAGCCAATCTTTTTATTGAAGAATTTAATTTAATGTGGGGAGATGGTGTTGAAGGTGAATTAAATAGTAAATTTGGTGTTGCTAAACCAATGAGAAGTTCTCAGCAAATAATTGTAGGCAATGGAGTGGTTGAGGTTAACTTTTCGCCGACTTCGGCTAGCATACCTTGGTATCTTAGTAGTAATGGTTTTATTGCTAGAATTTTAGAACTGGCTACTCGCGAAATCGACCTTGCTTTGTTTGTTTTTAGCGAACAAAATTTAGCAAATACTCTGGAAAGTAAGCATCAACAACAGGTAAACATCAAAGCTTTAATCGATCGAGGTTTTGCTTTTCGTTACTATAGCGAAGCTTTGGATATGCTGGGAGTTTCAATAGATAATAAATGTAAGACCGAAGCTAATAATCGTCCCTGGAAAGATCCCATTCAAACTGTAGGTACACCACAACTTTTTTCTGGGGATAAACTTCATCATAAATTTGCGATCGTAGATGAAAAAATAGTTATTACAGGTTCTCATAATTGGTCTGATGCTGCCAATTCTCAAAATGATGAAACGGTTTTAGTAGTGTACAGTTCGAAAGTATCCGCACATTTTAAAAGAGAGTTTGCCAGACTCTATCGACAAGCTAACTTGGGTTTACCGACAGAAGTTCAAAATAAACAACGAAATGCAAAACAAAAATGTTTTTAATGGTTCATAGTTCATTGTTGTTCTTTTTAGCTTTTTCTTAAAATGAAATAAACATGAAGAGTCAATGTAACAGTTTTTTAAATTAATAAATTTATAGTAATGTTTGACTTTTTTCTTAAAGATTTTGCCATTCTTAATTTTAATTATTAAAATTTGTAGCATTTTTGAATTAAGTAATTATGCTGATGTTTTCTTAAGTGAAATTGCTTATTATAGATTGACTGACTTTAATAAATAATTTAAAATTTTAGAAGTTACCTTGGCATTTTTAGGTAAAAACTCTGAAAAAAATAATCGATTGTAGGTGTTTGTTTGAAAAGCATATTAATACGCAACGTCAATAATAAAAAATAATAACCAAAGATTATTTATTGTTAAAGTTCGAGCGATAAACGTTGTTTCAATAAATAATTTAAATAAAAAAAATTGAGATTCAGACAATCAAAATCGACTTCAAACATTTAAAAATGAATTAATCGATCGAATAAAAACCTCTAGCTTAATTCATAAAAAAGAATCAAATAAATGTATTGGTATTTAACTAAGCTGTTGTGCATTTAAATTTGATATATGGCTGTTCCTTCTGCCCTCTGCCCTCTGCCCTCTGCCTTTTCTCCACTTAAGACCGCCAAAATTGATACTAGAGGTAGCCAATGATTCGTGTTTTTATAGCTGAAGATCAAAAAACAGTACAACAAATTTTAAAAAGTTATTTAGAATTAGAACCAGACATTGAAGTGGTCGGGACTGCTACCAACGGTCAATTAGCTCTCGAACAAATTGAATTACTCAAACCTGACGTGGCGATCGTCGATATAGAAATGCCAGAAGTAGACGGTTTGACAGCAACACAAGCTATTTCTCAACGATTTGGCGAGACTAAAGTGTTAATTTTAAGCGTTCACGATAACGAACGCTATTTAAATAACGCCCTACAAGTCGGCGCTAAAGGGTATTTGCTCAAAACCACCCCTCCCAAAGATTTAGTCAACGCAATTCGCGCCGTGAATCAAGGCTATTTTCAATTAAGTCCCGGTTTGATTGAAAAATTTTATGCCGAAAAACCAGAAAAAATAAGACACTTTGGGCAAGCACCCCTAGCAGCTTCATACAAGAAAGGACAAAGCAAAATCGATCGAACAAACGGTGCGGCAGTTAATTTAGTTCAATCGGAAACGACAGTACTGCAAACTTTTGGCTCTGAAACGATCTCATATCCCCAATCGAGAACTAAAAATAGCAGTCATTATTTATTGTTGGGGCTGTTGCTCAATGCTGCCGTTTGGGCTTTAGTACTAGCTTATCTCAAATTTTTTCCTCAAACCTATACGAGTAAGTGGGGCATCAAAATACTAGAAAGTAATCCAGGTGTTGAGGTTGTTTTAACAGATGGCGCGAGTGCATTATCCGATCGAGGTTATCGCAAACCCCTATCTGTGCGCGATCGGCGAGCAGATTACGCTTATCTTGCTAAAAGTCCCCCTCTTCTCGACAAAGCCGCCAAGAAATTGGACATGTCCGTTCGAGAATTTGGCGAACCTAAAATTAAAATCGATGAAAATAGCGACTTAATTGCTTTTGAAATTAAAGGTAAAAGTCCAGCCGAAGCACAACATAAAGCTTGGATGATGCAAGAGTTAATCGTGTTACAGATCGATCGCCTGCGTCGGGTTGAATTGGAGCGTCAACAAAAAGAAACTCAAACTATCCTAGAATCAGCTCGACGCAAACTCAACGCCGCTCAAGAACGACTTTCTAAATATAAAGTTAGTTCCGGTTTAGCTGCCCAAGAGCAAATCGAAAAATTATCGGCAACGATCGAAGAATTGCGCCGCCAGCGTGTTGATGTAGTCGCTCGAGAACAGGGTTTAAAAAATAGTTTTTCTCAACTATCGAACGATCTTAAACTATCATCAAAAGAAGCAGCAGATGCTTACAAATTACAAGCAGATAATGTTTACAAGCAATATTTAGAAGAGTACTCACAAAGTAGGCGAGAGCTAGCTAATTTAGCTTCGCAATTTACATCTAAGCATCCTGCCTTTAAAGCAAAACAAGCACAGGTGAATGAGTCAGCTAACGCATTACAAAAACAAGCGAATTACGTGTTGGGTAGAACAGTAAGTTTGGACAAGCTCAGCAATTTAGCACTTCCTACTTCAACGCTAACGCAAGATGATATGTTCGAAGATTTAGTAACCAATCGCGCCGATCGACAAAAGCTAGTCGGGCAAAATAGACAATTAGAAACACAAATTGTAGAACTAGAAACTCGCTTACGCAATCTATCCAAACAAACAATGGAAGTCGATCGCCTCAAAGGCGACTTACAAATAGCCGAGGCAGTGTTTAAGGCAACCTTAGCCAAACTTGATTTTGGCAAAGAGAATATTTATTCTAACTATCCGCCCGCACAGTTGGTGATAGAACCGAGTTTACCAGATACTAAAGAACCAACTACACCAAGCACGAATTTAGCTTTGCTTGGGGGTTTGACAGGTTCGTTCTTAGTAACAACTGGCATATTTTTGTTGCAGTCGGATAAATCGAGAACTTAAAAATATTGTATGGAATAGCTTATTTATAACCGAACGAGTTTGTCGGGCGTAGTATTAAGTTTGACATTTAAGCGCGATCGCGCCTTTAACATTGAAAAAAACATTTAATTGTAGTTGGGAAAATTATGCATCTCATCAAAAATGGATGGACAAGGCGATCGCCTTAGCAGAAGAAGCAGGATTAGCCGGAGACGTACCAGTAGGCGCTATTATTGTTAACGAAGCTGGTAATGTAATTGCTGAAGCTGCCAATCGCAAAGAGCGCGATCGAGATCCGACCGCTCATGCAGAAATTTTAGTTATTCGTGCAGCCAGTCAAATATTAAACAATTGGCATCTCGATCGCTGCACTCTTTATGTTACTCTCGAACCTTGTCCGATGTGTACTGGGGCGATAATTCACGCTCGATTGAGTTTGTTAGTTTATGGAGTTGACGATCCCAAAACAGGTACAATTCGTACAGTTGCCAATCTTCCCGATAGTGCTTGTTCCAATCATCGCTTGCAAGTAATAGCAGGAATCAAAGAGTCTGAATGCAGACAACAGCTACAAACTTGGTTTGCTCGAAGGAGAAAGGGTAATCGCTAATTGGTTTATTGTTCATTGTTCATTGTTCGTTGCCCCTCTGCTTCCCTATTCCCTATTCCCTACTCCCTATTCCCTTGGGATCGGACAGCCATTTAACTGTCATTTAATAGTGACAAATTTTTTCAAAAACAAAATATGTTAGAGATGTAACAATCTATTTTAATATTTATTATTAGATTTAAATGCAGGCTTTTACTTCCGAACACAACACAGAAAACAAACACAAAACTGGCGAACTTGCTAAAAATTATTATGTCTCGCCCTGGTTGGCGAAGCTTGCCTATCCTCTAACCAAATATGTAATTTTGCCGTTTTATTTTGGTAAAATAGAAATTACTGGCAAAGAGAATGTCCCGCGATCGGGACCAGTCATAATTGCTCCTACTCATCGTTCTCGTTGGGATGCGATCTTAATACCTTACGCTACGGGAAGATTAGTAAGCGGTCGCGATTTGCGTTTTATGGTTTCTGTTAACGAAATGAAAGGAATCCAAGGTTGGTTTATCAAGCACTTTGGTGGTTTTCCCGTAGATACCGATCGCTTCAGCATTAGTACCTTTCGCAACAGCGTCGAAATTCTCTCCAACAATGAAATGTTGACTATATTTCCTGAAGGAAATATTTTTCGCGATCCTCAAATCCATCCTCTTAAAGAAGGTTTGGCAAGAATTGCTTTACAAGTACAGATCGATCGCCCCGATCTCGGCATCAAAATTCTTCCTGTCAGTGTTCGTTACTCTAAAGCTTTTCCAAATTGGCGAACCAAAATTTACATTAACATTGGTTCTCCAATTAATGTTGCTGACTACGATACCACTAAAATCAAATCAAGCTCCAAAATAATAACAGCACATCTTGAAGCTACGCTGAAAAACTTATATGAAACAAAAGCGATCGACAATCCGTAATTAAAATCTACAAGCTAAATTGCAGTTTGTTTGCCACCATCTGTTAAACGGTGGATGAAATTAAGGACAGGTTTTATTAACAAAGTCGCATTTATAAACGTGAGTTTCTTGCCAACTAAGAGGCACTTCTAATAGATCTCGTGTTCCTGTCATGCCTTGTCCGATAAACAAAAGTAAAGCCAAACAATTTAAGATAATGTGAGCATATCGCCAGCGATGCGATCGATCTTGGTAAATTTCCCGAACCATTGCTAAAGAAATAATCATCAAGATCGTAACGGCAATTCCGTAATAAAAGTGGGAATACTGCCACTCATTATCTCGCCGAAAGATCCATGCTTGCTCGCGTCTTAAAAAAATATCCTGAAAACCAATTACTAAAACGCCGAGACTGCTCAAAAAGGCGAAGACAACTCGCCAAATTCGCGGTTGCGCTCTAAATAAAAATACTAATGAAGCGATCGTCACAGCAAACATGAGGATGAGAAAGATAATTTCTACAGGTTTCTGGGTAAAAGCTTGTTGTTCGATCGCTTTGTCGAATGTAGCGTAAGCTAATCCCAACAAACTCACCCCAACAACAGCACCAGTTAACCATTTTCCTAGTTTCACATGTTCAGTGCCGACGACAGGAGGAATCTTACTTTTGCCGTCTTCAGCAGATTGTAACCGTCGTTGACGAGTCTGCCAGGCAAAATTAACTACCATCCCTATAATAGGAAAAACAAACACTACTGCGATCGCAGGATGAATTAAAGCAGCATAGTCTGTAGGATTCATTTTTTACTCGCAATTTGTAAAATGATGTTAATTTGATGTTACGATAATAAACCCTCGTATCAAATTTAAGCGATCGCAAGTGCAAAAAAGCTCGCATCAGAGTCGAGTAGTTCGCGGATACTAACAAAAAAAACTTGTAAATGGTTAATTGTCCTCGTTGTCGTCAACCCATCGATCGAGAAGCGATTAAATGTCCTCATTGTTACGTGCATCTCAAAGCTTACGGTCATCCCGGCATTCCTTTATATCAAGCTGGGGACAGTGATTTTCTCTGCGATCGCTGTACTTACCATGAGGATGACACCTGTAATTATCCTCAACGTCCTTACGCTCAAACTTGTACGATGTTTCACGACAAAGCTCGACCGCTTGTCGAAGATGAAAAAGCATTTCGATATGGAAACGAGCGAGGATTCGGTGCGGTTGCTGTTTGGTGTCGTCGCAACCAAGGATTGTTGTTATTAATTGCTTTATTAATTGTAAGCGTGGCGATCGCCTTGAGATGATTGTAGGCGGTGAACGCAGATGAGATTAATTTTTAATAAAAAGCGATCGTATTTTTAAATGAATATTAAGTCTTAGCAACACTAGTAGTTTTTCGGAAATTTTTTTGTTTTAGTACATTTGATTAGTTATAAACAGTTCAATTTGGAGTAAATTCGACAATTTATACGATCGAGTGAAATTATTAACTAAAAATAAGACGAGTGAAACTTCTTTATGTCCGTTTCTAAATCCGAGCGAGAAATTAGTTTTGACAGTTTTAGTGAATGGTGTTTGCATAAAGAAATTCTTCCACAGGAAACTAGAAATACAATCGAGTTAATGTTTGAAGTTGCTGGTACTTACAACTGTGACGAAGCCAGCCAACAGCTCGATCGTCTTACCAAACTTGACTTTATGCGCTATCGTCACAATGACGACCGCGTTTACGACCTCAGACCGATCGCGAGTTTAACTCAACTTACCCAACTCCGACTTCATGGCAAAATTGTCGGACTAGAGTGCATTTCTGCTTTAACTAATTTACAAGAACTTGGATTGCACGGTAAAATCAGCAATCTACGATTTCTCGAAAACCTAACTAAATTAACTCACATATATTTATTTTTATCGGACAATTGTTTGACCGATCTCAGTCCTTTATCAAAGCTGACTAATTTAACTTTTTTGTGTATTGAATTAGGTGAAGTTAAAAATCTTATTCCTTTAAAATATTTAACTAATTTAACCGAATTAAAACTTAATTATTGCAAAATAAAAGACCTCAGCGAGCTAAAAAATTTAACAAAGCTAACTAGGCTGACATTAGAAGGTAATCATATTAGTGAAGTCAGTCCGCTTTCTAATTTAAATTCTCTAGAAAAACTGAATCTCAATCAAAACAAAATTGTCGATATCAGTTCGCTTAACGAGCTTAGCAATCTGAAAATATTGAAAATTTGCGATAATCAAATTCAAGAAATCGAGCGCTTAAGCATTTTAGCTAATTTATCTTTTATCGACCTCAATAACAATCAAATTGTTGAAACAAAAGCTTTTGACAAATATCAAAAATTAACTGTCAAACTTTCAGAAAACGAGATTGTTAATATCAGTCTGGATAATTGGTTGAAAATGCATTTCGATCGCTCGGAAGACTTACTAGAATTTATTGAAACAGATGATAAATGGTCGATCGAAATACCAGCAAAGCTGAGAGTTGCTTATGTAACTCTCCTTTTTGAAAACGCTCTCGAACTCCTCAAACCTTTCTCCGATCTTCAAGTTTATAAAGGTCTCTCAGATATGCATTTGTTTAATCGTTACGACTTAGACAATGGCGTAGACTGGTCGGAAATGCAACGCGCGATCGATTCAATTTTTAATTTGTTCGAGCAATGTTTTAACCAACGCTGCGCGCCAATGCTTAGTTATTTAAATGAAGCAAGTGACAATCCCCTCAACCATCTTTGTTATATGTGGTGGGATGCCTATTTTTGTTGCGAACCTCCCGAAAACGAAATCGACGCTCAAAGCAACGAAGCATTTCTCAAAATTATGGAAAAAATCCTCGATCTCGATTCAGATGCATGTCGTGAAAGCGCTTTGCACGGGTTGGGACATGCTGCTGAATACGGTTACGCCGATCGGGTTGCTATTATTGTTGACAAATTTTTAGCCGAAAATCCACAAATCAGACCAGAATTAAAAAACTACGCGATCGATGCCAGAGTTGGATATGTTTTGTAATTATTCCACCCAAACTGTCACCGCAGCTACCGCAATCAACATTTCATCGTTTTTATCGTTGAGAGATGCAATAGCCCTTCCTCGAACTACCATTCCGCCTTGTTCGACGGTAAGGGTTTTCCGACCAAAAGGAAGAACTGCCAAAACTTCTTCTTGTTTGACTTGCTCTGGATAGGGTACAGCTACTTTGACCTCTACAATCATTTGGTCTGGATCGATCAAACCCGCTACTTCCCAGACACCAGGTAAGGCATTGTTAGCGATCGCGTTACGAACTGCCCTAGCAGCCGCTACAGTAGGCTCTTGTCCGTGTTGGTCGATGCCCATACCCATTTCAATTATCAAACGTTTGCGAGCCAAAATAACCTCTTTTTGAAATTTAATTTTTAGCTGGTTGGCGAGAAGCCCCACGTCCGTAATCTTCGATTCGGCGTGGGACGGGGCTTTTAAACGCCGAAAAACCACAGGCGACAGCCCCTTATGAATCGCCAGTTACTAATTATATGTTAGATTATTTAGAGTAAATTAAATTTGCTCTAATGTTAAAAGTAGTCAAAGTAAGATTATATCCAAATAGCCAGCAGCAGGAAGCCTTAAGTCAGTCTTTTGGCAATTGTCGTTGGTTATGGAATTATTGTCTTAATTTGATGAACGAAACATATAAAGAAACAGGAAAAGGTTTATCTGGATATGCGGTTAAAAAGCAAATACCTAGCTTAAAAAAAGAACATGAGTGGTTAAAATCAACTTATTCTCAATGCTTACAACAAGTTTGCTTAAACCTTGGCGTTGCTTTTAACAATTTCTTTGAACGTCGCGCTGGCTATCCTAGCTTTAAATCAAAGCACGGTAAACAATCAATTCAATATCCTCAAAATGTTCATAGAATAGAAGATTGTTTGAGATTGCCGATGATAGGGGAAGTAAAAGCCATATTTCACCGAGAAATAGATGGCAAGATTAAAACCGTTACTGTATCTAAAAATAATTCAAATCAATATTACGCTGCTATTTTATTTGACGATGGCTCGGAAAAACTAACAACTAATAATCAAGGCAATGCAGTAGGTCTTGATTTAGGATTAACTCATTTTTGTATTACTAGTGATGGTAGTAAATTTGATAACCCTAGATGGTTAAATAAGCACTCTGGCAACTTAAAAATCAAACAACAGCAATTATCGAGAAAACAAAAAGGAAGTAATAACAAAAATAAATCAAGACTTAAAGTAGCTAAAGTACATAATAAAATAGCTAACTGTCGCTCTGATTTTCAACACAAACTATCGCGCAGGATAGTAAACGAAAACCAAGTTATTGTAGTTGAAAATCTAGCAGTTAAAAACATGGTGAGAAACCACAAACTGGCACTAGCAATATCACAAGTAGGATGGGGTCAGTTTTGTACCATGCTTAAGTACAAAACAGAAATGGACGGAAAAGTATATCAAGAAGTCGATCGGTTTTTCGCTAGCTCTAAAACCTGCCATGTTTGTTTAAATCGAGTTGATAGTTTATCACTAGAAATAAGATTTTGGGATTGTAAAAGCTGTAAAACACATCATGATAGAGATATCAATGCAGCTATTAACATCCGAGATGAAGGACTGCGAATTTTAAACTTGACGGGGCGTATAATCCCTGGAGGTTTTCTCCAGGGACAGCCCCTTACCTCTGGAACAGGGGATAAAGCCTATCGCCAAACTGTAAGACGTAGTAGTAGAGGACGTAAGAAATCTACTACTATGCTAGTTAATGGGTAGGAAGCCTACATCCGTATGGCTTCGCATCGGTGTAGGTAGTTCACTGTAAAAGTTGAAACTATTTTGTAAAATAAATATAAAAAGCCAGATTGAGACGTTTACAATTTATGGAACAATTGAAAATTTGCATATAAAAAAAAGTTAAAGTTATTGATATGGTTAAGTCAACAAATTTATCCTACAGAGTCGAAAAAGATTCGATGGGGGAAAAACAAATCCCAGCCGACACATACTACGGGATTCAAACTGTAAGAGCGATCGAAAATTTTCCCATCAGTGGTCTAAAACCGTTAGCGACTTATGTAGATGCCTGTATTTTAATTAAAAAAGCAACAGCGATCGCCAATCGAGAATTAAATTGCATTTCTGAAGAAATTGGCGAGGCGATCGTCACAGCAGCAGATGAAATTCTTCAAGGTAAACTACGCGATCAATTCGTTGTCGATGTTTACCAAGCCGGGGCAGGAACTTCTCACCACATGAACATCAACGAAGTATTGGCAAACCGAGCCTTAGAAATTCTTGGCGATCGCAAGGGAAACTATCAACGAATCAGTCCTAACGACCATGTCAATTACGGTCAGTCTACCAACGATGTCATTCCTACAGCAATTAGAATTGGTGGTTTATTGGCGTTAGAACATTCTCTCTATCCAGCTTTGGAAGGGGCGATCGTCACACTGGCAAAGAAAGCAGAAGAATTTCAAGATATTGTCAAATCCGGTCGAACTCATTTGCAAGATGCCGTACCCGTAAGATTGGGCGACAGTTTTGGTGCTTGGGCGCAAATTCTTAACGACCATCAAAATCGCATCAAAAAAACAGCAGAAGATTTGTACGTTTTGGGTTTGGGGGGTAGCGCTGCTGGTACTGGTTTAAATACTCATTCTCAATATCGCTTTCGCGTTGCCGAAATTCTCTCAGAATTAATTGGCAAACCTTTGCGCCCCGCACAGAATTTAATGGCAGCAATGCAGAGTATGGCTCCTTTTGTGAGCGTTTCTGGTTCGATCCGCAACCTCGCTCAAGATTTAGTCAAAATCTCTCACGATCTGCGTTTGATGGATTCGGGGCCAAAAACAGGCTTTAAAGAAATTCAATTGCCTCCGGTGCAACCTGGTTCTTCGATTATGCCAGGAAAATACAATCCAGTCATGGCAGAAATGACATCGATGGTATGCTTTCAGGTGATGGGTTACGATAGCGCGATCGCTCTCGCCGCACAAGCAGGACAATTAGAATTAAATGTAATGATGCCTTTGATTGCTTATAATTTGATTCACAGTATCGAAATTTTGGGCAATACCATTACAGCCCTGTCGCAACGCTGTCTCGAAGGAATTAGCGCCAATCGCGATCGCTGCTTGCAATATGCTGAAGGAAGTTTGGCTTTAGTTACCGCCCTTAACAATCACATTGGTTATCTCAACGCCGCCGCCGTGGCTAAAGAATCTTTGGAAACAGGAAAGTCATTACGTCAAATTGTTTTAGAAAAAGGTTTAATGAGCGAATTAGAATTATCAAGAGTTTTAGACTTAGAAAAAATGAGTATTTTGCCGAATTCTTAATTCCTGCCTTTATCCCCTATTCCCTATTCCCTATTCCCTGCGATGCACTGAGCTTGCCGAAGTGTTCCCTAATCCCTATTCCCTAATCCCTATTCCCGCTCGATAATACCGCCACCGAGTACCATTTCACCATCGTATAAGACGGCAGCTTGACCTGGTGTTACTGCAAATTGCGGTTCGTCAAAGATTAGCTTGACTCGATTATCTTCGGTTGGAATTACATTTGCTGTTACGGCTATCGTTCGATAGCGCACCTGTACTTCGGCGCGAATTGGTGCAGAAGGTTTTGCGATCGAAACCCAATTCATTCTCGCTACCGTACATTCAGTTAAACCGCCACTAGAGCGATCGCCAACCACAACTCGATTCATAACTGGATCGAGCTTAATTACATATAATGGTTCGGCAGCAGCAATTCCCAAACCTTTGCGCTGACCGATCGTATAGTGATGGATACCTTGATGATGTCCCAACACTTTGCCATCGCGATCGACAATTTCGCCTTCTTTTTGGTTGATATATTTATCCAAAAACTTTTGCATCGAACCGTGAGATTCAATCAAGCATAAATCTTGGCTTTCTGGTTTATCGGCAGTTTTTAAATTAAACTGAGCGGCGATCTTTCTGGTTTCTTCTTTAGTAGTATCGCCGAGGGGAAATAAAGAACCTGCCAACAAATCTTGAGTTAAATCATACAAAAAATACGATTGATCTTTTTTGCGATCGATCGCGCGCCATAATTGATAGCGGGAACTAGCTTCATCAAAACGAATGCGAGCGTAATGACCAGTTGCAATCTTATCGATGCCCAAACTATCTTTGGAATATTGCAACATTGGCCCAAATTTAACTGCTCGATTACATTGAGAACAGGGCAAAGGTGTTAATCCTGCTTCGTAACCAGAAACGAGATAGTCAACTATATACTTATCAAATATTTCGCGACTATCAACAATATGATGGGGAATATTTAATTGTTCGCAAATAAAAGCTGCATCGACCATTCCTTCAGAACAACATTGACCTTTACCCTTCATCAACCAGAGGGTAAGACCAACTACTTCATATCCTTGATGGTGCAGCAAGGCGGCAGTTACAGAACTATCAACACCACCAGATAGGCCGACAACAACTTTGTTCACTCCAGTTAGTTTCACTTCCAAAAAATACACTACATCTGTTGTTTTAGTGTAGTGTATTTATTCACTTTTAGAGTTACAACTTGCTTATTGCTTGCGCTGATTGCGAATAAATATAGGGAAAATAGTTAGTCCGAAACGCTGCCTATATATTTCTATTCGATCGCTTTAAATATTCCTGAAAAATGAGTCAGCCAGCTAGCCCCTCTCCAATTGCCTGAAACAACCATTCAGATATCGCAATAGTTTTTCCAACAAACTCATGACGACTTTAATCTAGATAGTTAATTCAGATCTGGGAAGAACGTCTGAAGCAATTATTTTGTAAGCGCAACAGTTTTTCCAGCAAACTCATAACGACTTTAATCTAGATAGTTAATTCAGATCTGGGAAGAACGTCTGAAGCAATTATTTTGTAAGCGCAACAGTTTTTCCAACAAACTCATGACGACTTTAATTTAGATAGTTGATTGAGATCTTGCACTAAAGAAATTACGGCTTTCGTTACTGACACTGGGCAAGCCCAGTGTTGATGAAGTGTTTGCTGAGGCTAATGTAAGAATCTTTGGTTGCTTATCATTCCGTCGCATCCATAGATGCGGAGGTGTCGATAATGAAGGCGATTTAAAACGTGTCGATCGCTGACAAGAAGAAAAGCATCGAAGTCTAAACCTTTAGCTAAACCCATTTTTAAGTAATCATGCCCATAATAAATTAATGAGTTACTACTATTAATTATTTTCAAAAACAATGGGGATTGACCAAAGAGAATATCAGCAGCGTCGCGAACAATTAATGAAAAAAGTCGGCAAAGGTACGGCGATTTTTCATAGCGCACCGATGGCAGTAATGCACAATGATGTCGAATACGTTTTTCGCCAAGATAGTGATTTTTTCTATCTAACTGGATTTAACGAACCCGAAGCAGTAGCGGTACTTGCACCCCACCATAGCGAACATCGTTTTATTCTCTTCGTGCAACCTAAAGATCCAGCCATGGAAACTTGGACCGGTTATCGTTGTGGCGTAGAAAGTGCCAAAGAGATTTATGGCGCGGATGAAGCTTACTCGATCGCCGAGATTTCTGAAAAATTACCCCAATATTTAGAAAAAGCCGATCGCCTTTACTATCATTTAGGGCGCGATCGCACTTTTAACGATTTTATTCTCTCTCAATGGCAAAAATTAATCGCTACCTATCCCAAGCGTGGTAATGGACCGATCGCACTAGAAGATACCAACCATTTGTTGCATCCGATGCGCTTGCTAAAAAGTCCTGCCGAAATTGAAACGATGCGAAAAGCGACAGAAATTTCGGCGGCGGCACACAATCGCGCCATGGAATTTGCCAAACCAGGATGTTACGAATATCAAGTGCAAGCAGAAATCGAATATACTTTTCGTCTTCACGGCGCGATCGGCCCTGCATATCCTTCGATCGTGGCTTCTGGTGCTAATGCTTGCGTCCTGCATTATATCGAAAACAATCGTCAAATGCAGGAAAACGAATTATTGTTGATCGATGCTGGTTGTGCTTACGATTATTACAATGGCGACATTACGCGAACTTTTCCCGTGGGCGGGAAGTTTACCTCAGAACAAAAAGCGCTTTACTCCATAGTTTTAGAAGCACAGTTACAGGCAATTGAGAAAGTACAGCCAGGAAATCCTTACAATGAATTTCACGATACCGCCGTTAGCGTTTTGGTTGACGGTTTAATCGATTTAGGACTGTTGGTAGGCGACTCCGAAGAAATCATCAAAGAAGAAAAATATAAACCCTTCTACATGCATCGTACTGGGCATTGGTTGGGTTTAGACGTTCATGATGTCGGACAATACAAACACAGCGAAGAAACCTGGCAAACTTTACAACCAGGACAAATTGTTACCGTCGAACCAGGACTTTATCTAGCGCCAGATATAAAACCAGCAGAAGGGCAACCAGAAATACCAGAAAAATGGCGAGGAATTGGCATCAGAATTGAAGATGACGTGCTAGTAACCGATCGCGGACGCGATATTTTAACTGCTGCTGTTCCCAAATCGGTAGAGGAGATGGAAAGTAGATTTTAATTTTTGTTGGTTGTTGGTTGTTGGTTGGTTATTGGTTGAGTGTTTATTACTCATTACTCATTACTCATTACTCATTACTCATTACTCAATCACTTCTCCCCCATCCCCTATCCCCTAGCCCCTAGCGATCCACTCCAAATGTTGTGGTAATAACTTAGCTAAATCGTAGCGTTCTAAAATTGTTTGTCTGGCTTTTTTTCTAATTGTTGCCATGCGATCGGGATGGTCTAAAACTTCAATGATGCGATCGCAAATTCTTTCTGGAGAGAAAAAGTCTACCAATAAACCATTAACACCATCTTCAATAATTTCGGTTACGGGAGCAGTATCAGAAGCAAGTACCAAACAACCCGCGCACAAAGATTCTAACATCGACCAAGATAATACAAAGGGACGAGTTAAATAGACGTGAACTATCGAAGCTTGCAATACTTGTAGGTATTCAGAATAGGGAATTAAATCGGTAAAATGAACTCTGCTTAAATCGAGAGGAAATTTTTCTAGCATCGCGTCTTTATATGTTTGATTATCGGGCAGTTGTTTGCCGTAGGCGACGCGATTGTTACCAACGATAACTGTATGAACCTTGGGACGTTTTTGTTGCAGCAAATGAATAGTTTCGATAAACTGAGGAAAACCGCGATAGGGTTCCATTCCTCTAGCTACATAGGTAACAATTTCATCTACCCCAGAAAGATCTAAATTGAGGCGGGGAAGAACGAGTTTTGCTTCGGGTTGAGGTTGAAAATATTCTGTGTCGATACCATCGTGAAAGACTTGAATTTTGTTTTGATATTCAGGTGGAAATTGTTGGCGCTGCCAGTAAGTAGGAGAAAGTCCGCGATCGCAACTGTATAAATCGATTAAAATTGGTGCATTCTTAACTCGAATGCGTGCTTCGCTATCGGCATCCAAAGGATCGCTAGGATCGAAATCGGCATCGGAACCATGGGCGCGGTAAAACCATTCAAAATAACATAATAGACTAGCTTTCGGAAAAATATCTTTGATAAATAAAGTTGGTCCCCAACCAGAATGACCGTAAACTAGATCGGGAACGAAACCTTGTTCTTTTAGCTGCAATACCATTCGATAAACTGCCTGTGCTTCTAGAACGGCACTTTCTAGAGGGCGAACGTAATGATGGGTTTCTGGTCGTACCGTGCGCGAAGTACTGTAAATTGCTTTATATACGCCAG
>JBOFLQ010000016.1:0-15295 GCA_051657945.1 Xenococcaceae cyanobacterium
ATAACGACTCCAATATAGACTGGTAACTTTTAACAGTAATCGAAGAAAGAGAAACTTGTTTATCGAGTGGACGCGCCAATCGCCACCAAAAATAATTCCTCGAGCGCAATAGTTTTAAAGCAAACTCATAACGACTCCAATATAGACTGGTAACTTTTAACAGTAATCGAAGAAAAAGAAACTTGTGTATAGAGCAAACACACCAATCGCCACCAAAAATAATTCCTCGAGCGCAATAGTTTTAAAGCAAACTCATAACGACTCCAATATAGACTGGTAACTTTTAACAGTAATCGAAGAAAAAGAAACTTGTTTATAAAGTGGACGCGATCGCCTTTGAGGACAATAACAATTATTGCTCTGACTCACGTTGCTGTAAAATCCAGTTGCTCGATCGCCTCCAAGACGACTAAAAGCCCCCAAATTATCTGGTGATGTAGCTTAGAATATGACGCAAGTATTTGGAGAGTAATATCTGCGTGAAGGCAAAAAAAATTGTAACTAACCGAATTTTAATTCTGTCTCTTTGTTCTAATTTTTTATTTTCTGCTTGTGGTAGCCCACAACCATCTTCGCAACCTTCCCCCTCATCCCCGACACAAACGACACAACAGGCAAATAACGATGTTTTAAAACTACTTTATTGGCAAGCGCCGACAATTCTCAATCCTCATTTTTCCAATGGTTTTAAAGATGGAGAAGCAAGCCGCATTACCCTAGAACCTCTGGCAAGTTACGATAAAAATAATAAATTAATTCCCTTCCTTGCCGCAGAAATTCCCAGCCAAGAAAATGGTGGGGTTGCTGCCGATGGTAAGTCGGTTACTTGGAAATTAAAAAAAGGTGTGAAATGGTCAGACGGCAAACCTTTTACAGCCAAAGATGTCGTTTTTACCTATCAATTTATCAGCAATCCTAAAGTTGCCACAACCACCGCAGGTAGTTACGAAATTGTCAAAAACGTTGAGGCGATCGACGACTATACAGTCAAAATAAATTTCAAAGATGTCAATCCCGCCTGGTTTATAGTTTTCGTCGGTACGGATGGCATGATTTTACCCCGTCACGCCTTTGAAAAATATAACGGCGCAAATGCTAGAGAAGCACCCACTAACAAAATGCCGATCGGTACGGGTGCATATAAAGTTGTAGAATTTAGACCTGGAGACATTGTTGTTTACGAACCCTCACCTAACTTTCGAGAAAAAGAAAAACAGCGTTTCCAACGTATCGAACTTAAAGGTGGTGGCGATGCAACCTCGGCGGCACGGGCGATAATGCAAACGGGTGATGCTGACTATGCTTATAATTTGCAAGTAGAAGCGCCGATTTTACAACAACTAGAAGCAGCAGGTAGGGGAACGACTCTTTCCGAATCTAGTTCTCTAACAGAACAAATTTTAATGAATCTTTCCGATCCTAATAAAGCTACACCAGAGGGAGAACGATCGAATAAAAAGAATCCCCATCCTTTTTTTAGCGATCTCAAAGTACGTCAAGCTTTAGCCATGGCGATCGATCGCGACGCGATCGCCAAACAACTTTATGGTAAAACGGGAACGGCAACGGCGAATGTATTGGTATTGCCTCAAGAATATAATTCTCCTAATACTAGTTATGAATTTAATTCTCAAAAAGCTTCGGCTTTATTAGATGAAGCAGGTTGGAAGGATAGTAACGGTAACGGTACGAGAGATAAGAATGGCACAGAAATGAGAATTGTCTTTCAAACCTCAGTCAATCCTTTACGTCAGAAGACTCAACAGATTGTCAAACAAAGTTTGGAAGCGATCGGCATCGGCGTAGAATTAAAGACGATCGATCCAAGTATTTTCTTTTCTAGCGATCCAGCTAATAACGATACCGTGGAACATTTTTATGCCGATTTACAAATGTTCAGTACTGGCAATAACAGCCCAGATCCTAGCGATTACATGAGAAATTTTACTTGTGCTGAAATTCCTCAGAAAGCAAATAACTGGACGGGTGATAATTTTTCGCGTTATTGCAATCGAGAATACGATAAGCTTTGGCTGGCTGCTAGTAAGGAATTGAATCCTGAAAAAAGAAGACAAATGTACGTGCAAATGAACGATATGCTAGTCAAGAATGCAATTCTCGTTCCCATTATCCATCGCACTCATGTAATGGGAGTGGGAAATAATCTTGAAGGTGTGGAATTGACTTCTTGGGATTTGACTACTTGGAAGTTAGTCGATTGGAAGCGAAAATAAATTATTTCGCGCAGAGAAGGCGCGTATTTCGAGGTTTCCTCGAAATACAAAGCGCCGCGCGCAGAGGCGCGGAGGAGAATGTGACATCCTCCCGACCCTGACCTTACGGTACAGGGCGAGCTTCCAATCCTCGCAGATTAGACTTTTCTGCCCCGCGCCACTTATCTAGGCACATAGCCCCCGACAGTACGACGGCAGGCAAATTACTTTTCGGAGGCAACCTCCGAAAAGCCTGCCTTGACTTGACAGACAATTTCTTTCCCCGCAAGTCCTGCGGTACTAGGTAGATTAGCCAAACCTCTTTGAAGAATAACCTCAGCCGAAGCATGATCTCTTGTTGTGTGATACCCACATTCCGAGCAAAGATGAACTCTCTCACTGAGTTCTTTCTTGCCAGTGTGCGTGCTACATCTAGGGCAAATCTGCGAAGTGAATTTGTGGTCAACTTTTTGAAAATACTTTCCTCGTTTCCAGCAAACCCAAGAAAGCAAATCCCTGAACTGACCAAACCCAGCATCGAGCATATGTTTGCCAAGGAATCCTTTTGCGCCAATTCTGAAGTCGATATCCTCAACAAAAATCATGTCTGCTTGGTCGCATAAAGAATGGGCGACCTGAAGGTGAAAGTTTTTGCGAGAGTTGGCTATTTTATGTTGATATCTGGCAACTTTTGCTTGTGCGCCCTCCCAGTTTTTAGAGCGTTTCTGTTTTCTTGCGGCTCTATGTTGCAGCACTTTCAGCCTACGTTGAGAGTCGCGAAAAAAGCGAGCAGGTCTAACTTCAAAGTTGTCAGACGTTGTCAGAAATTTGGACAGCCCGACATCAACCCCGATTCCCCTACCAATTGGCATTGGGTCTGGAACGGAAACATCAGATTGAATTGTTACCGCTACATACCATTTGGTATTTCTTGCTCTGGTGAGAACTCGAACTTGTTTGACAACAAACCCTTCAGGGATGGGACGATGTTGGTTAATTGTTACCAATCCAATGCCAGGGAGCTTGATATTATAGCCTCGAATTGGCGAGGCTTTGAATTGAGGGAACAAAAAGGAGCGGTATTGACCAAACTTTTTAAAGCGAGGAAATCCAAACCCACGAGCTTTAAAGGTTTCCCAAGTATTGTGCATTCGCTTGACAACATCTTGTGTCACTTGCGAGTGAACATCTTTTAGCCTTTCGTCCGTCTTTTTCCACTGGGTCAATTGACGTTTTTGTTCGAGGTAACTAGGGAATGGAATGTCGGGCGACATGATATATTCCCGATCGAGCGAACAAGAAGACAAACTACATTTCTTGCTGTTTATCCAATCCTTGAGGTCGCGCAAGCATCTGTTATACAGGCGACGGCAAGTCTCCAGCCACTCAAGCATGACAGCTTGCTGGTTCTCTGTTGGATAAATCGAATAAGTGTAGTTCATAGTTAGCATTTCATGAATGCTAGCACAAGTTATGATAAACGATAAACTTCTCTACCCATCTGACGATTCATGAGGCACGATCGGCTGAGGAAACCTCAGATTATCGAGTGCCGTCCCGACACCGAACCCGTGATTACGGTGCGGGGACTGTCTGAGCCAATCCAGCTAAATATACTATATCCTCTGCCCCTATTCCTTATCCCTATTCCCTACTTTCCAAACAAACTTCTAATCGTCTCAATGCGTTGGCGGTTTACTCCTAAGTCTGACTCTCCCAAACGAGAAGCCGATCGCACTTCGATCGCACCTTTATCTTCTTCATTAAAATCAAATTCTACGTCATCGACAAAACCCATCCAGCGACTAGTAAATTCTGCTTTGAGATAATTATTGGTTTCTTCAACGATCGCGCTTCGATCTTGAGAAATAATCTGTTTTAAACGTTCGATCGCTTCAGAAGAACTACCTTGATAAGTTAAAGGTTCGATATAATGTTCTGAATCTTTACTTTGAGAACTGACACAATTGGGAGTACTCGGACAGGCGGCAAGTTGTCCCGAACTTATGCCCAAATTATTTGGTTGCGTACCAGCAAAAAAAGTAGGACTGTCAGGAACGACAATTCTAAAGCCAATCCAAACAACCGCAACAATTACAAATAAGATTGTGGCGATCGTCGAGAAACTAAGCAATTTTGATTTTTTATTGGTTGCTGACACGATCGAGATCCCTTTTCTAACTTAAATTAAGTTAACATTTTCTTTTCGCGTATAAAAAAGTAATTTACTGTTTGATTTTGCAATCGCGAAGCCGTGTGCGGCGAATAATCTGAGAAAAACAAGCGAAAATAAGTAGGGGGCGCAACAAATTCGCCTACAAATGACATTTTTTTTATGGAGGGCAGAAATTATGGCTACTAGCCGTCGTGTTTCTCGCGTTTCTTCTTTAATCAAACGCGAGATCAGTCAAATGTTACTTAATGAAATCAAAGACGATCGCGTCGGTGCGGGAATGGTTAGCATCACCGATGTCGATGTTTCTGGAGACTTACAACACGCTAAAGTATTTGTAAGCATCTATGGGTCTCAAGAAGCTAAAGCAGAAACCATGGAAGGATTGCGATCGTCTGCTGCTTTTGTTCGTCGCGAACTTGGTCATAGAATGAGATTGCGGAGAACGCCAGAAGTTGTATTTCTCGAAGATACATCACTAGAAAGGGGCGATCGCATGTTAAATTTACTAAATCAAATCAGCAAAGAAAGTAAAACTCAAGATACAACTGAAGACTTAGACAATCGAGAAGATGCAAGTTAATCTCTGTGACTGAGTTATTACCAAATTGGCGCGATTTTTCGCTTAAAGACGCGATCGGACAATTGATAATCGTACGTGCTTCTGGTTATCTGTTCGATCGCCAAATTCGATATCCAGACTGGGAAGCCCCCGCAGCAACTTTACAAAGTTGGTTGCAAAAACTCAATCTCGGCGGTGTCATATTATTAGGCGGTAGCGCTGCCGAAGTTTATTTGAGGACGCAACAATTACAAACTTGGGCAAAAACTCCCTTATTTATTACTGCTGACATTGAAGAAGGGGTAGGACAACGTTTTGCTGGTGCAACTTGGTTTCCTCCACCAATGGCATTGGCTGCAATCTACGATCGAAATCCCGATCTTGCTAAAGAATATGCCAAACAAATGGGAGAAATCACCGCCCGTGAAGCAAGGGCGATCGGCATTAATTGGCTGTTTGCCCCTGTCGTCGATGTTAACAACAATCCCGACAACCCCGTTATTAATATTCGCGCTTTTGGCGATCGCCCGCAAGCTGTTAGCGATTTAGCCACATCTTTTATTCAAGGCGCGCAATCCCATCCCATTTTGACTACAGCTAAGCATTTTCCAGGGCATGGCGACACCAGTACCGATTCTCATTTAGATCTGCCCATACTGACACACTCTGCCGCACGATTGGCAGAAATAGAGTTACCTCCTTTTCAAAGCGCGATCGCGCACGGTGTCGATAGTATCATGAGCGCTCATTTATCGATCCCTGCTTGGGATGCCAAATATCCCGCTACGTTATCAAAAAAAATTATTACCGAACAATTACGTCAAAATCTTGGTTTTCAAGGTTTAATCGTCACCGATGCCTTAATTATGGGAGGTATTACTAAATATGCCTCTCCTGAAGAAATTGCCGTTCTGGCGATCGAAGCAGGAACGGATATTTTAGTTATGCCTCAAGATCCCGAAATTGCGATCGAATCTATTTATCAAGCCGTCATACAAGGACGTTTAAGTGAAGCAAGAATTTTTGAGTCACTCGATCGCATTTTTCAAGCCAAACAAAAGATTTTTAAATCTTCTAACACCCAACACCCAAAACCCCACACCCTCGATCTCCTCGATCGCCCCGAAGCCAACCAAACTGTCGAAGCAATTTTACGCGAATCAATGCAAGTATGCGGTTCTTTGCCTCTAAAACTCAGCGATCTCCGCGAAAATTTAACAAGTTTAATTGTTGTTGACGATTTGCTTAACTGTCCTTTTTTGGATATTCATACCCCAGCAGTCACAATTCCCCAAAAACTAGGCTACCAAATTCAACTGCTCGATCGACATACTTGTTTACCTTCTGTTGCAGATTTGGCATGTAAATCAGTTGTATTACAAGTTTTTTTACGCAGTAGTCCTTTTCGAGGTATTGCAGGTTTGAGCGATCGCGATCGTTCTTTTTATCAACAGTTGTTTTTTAATAACTCTATCCAAGGGCTGATTTTTTACGGTAGTCCTTACGTTTTAAAATGGTTTCGAGCTCATCTTGCCAAAGACATACCTTTGCTTTATTTATTCGGGCAAATGCCAGCCGCTCAATCGTTTGCTTGGAATGTTTTTTTAACTCGATCGCCATCAAATTCGAAAAAATTAACAGATTTTGGTTTTTAAGTTTTTGTCTGTTTTATTACCGATGCGATCGTAAAAACACTGCTTTCTTTCAAAAATCATTAAAATGATTAAATAAGTGTGGGGTAATCACATATTTTTCTGGCAAACCAAGAAAAATATTAAAAATTCATCAAAAAAAAATATTTAAAGTTTCTGTTTTATGTCATTAGTTATACATAAAACAAATTTTGCATAATTAATTTTAAAATTGTATGTTTATATACAGCACTAAGGCTAGATTTAATCTACCCATTGGACTATACTAGGTGTGGGAAGAGTTATTTCAAACAAGAACCATGAGCGTTAAAGCACCAGTATCTAAACCTTTAATTCGTTATTCTCTTGAAACGATTCAAGAAGAAGCTCGCCATCTGGTCGAAAGCGGGGTTGTCAATACTCACCAACCAATTTACGTTCTTTGTCAATATATTCCTGCTCGCGAATGGATTTGTATTGAGTGTGAATTAGAAAGATGTGACTATCTCTTACGAGATTCTATTGGCGATTTAGTTGTTTCTCAAAAGTGGGAAAATGACTAGCCAACAAAAAACTAATTATTTTATTTAGACAAGATTTTTATTGATAAATATCTTCAACACTCGACCTAGCTATTTTAGTGTTGTTGGCGGATTTTTAAAAAATTATTAAAATGCGAATAGTGCAATAAAATTATGCATTATTCGCATTTTAAAAGTCAAAAAATTTACTAAAAAAATCTAAACAAGTGTCATGTCGATCGATAATATTGAAACAATAGTAATAGGGGATACTGAAAAATTTAATATATGTTGGTAGCCCCTTTTAAACTATGATAAACTTTAAGGCTTTGCACAATAACTGGGTTAATTTTATGATTAGTCAGACAGCAACATTGGCTTCTATTTTGCCAGTTCAATATTCTCTCGATGCGATTAGAGATGAGGTGCGTCAGCTGCTAGAAAAAGGTGTAGTCAGCCGCAACCAGCCTTTATATGTGTTATGCCAATACATTCCCGCCCGTGAATGGGTACACATAGAATGTGAATTGGAAAGATGCGATTATTTACTTCGCGATCGCATTGGCGAATTAATTGCTTCGGAAATCTGGGAAAGTGACTAGCATCTATAGTATTTCTAGATGATAATCTATAAACTTTGAATTTATAGGGCTTGTCTGTCAAAACTTCCGAAAAAGTAGCGAAAAAAGGACGTTTTTTGGCTACTTTCCCAGCCAAAACTTGACTCGCATCGATATAAAGACAAACAAGCCTAGTTTTAGAACTTTTATTCCGATTTACGTAAATCTTCTAATTGATTTCTTAGAGATACAATTTGCTCTGTTAAATCTTGTATTTCCGACTGAATATTTTGACCATTACCAGTATTGGTTGAGCCTGAACTATGGGGATCGCTCCCTGCCGTTTCTTGTTTGGAAGTTCGCCAACCTTGTTTAGCGAACAAACTATCCAAAATTTGGCGAGCTTCTAGTTCGGTTTTTTCGCCTTTTTCCGCCCATTCTTCAGATTTTTGCTCGAGTTCCGATTGTATTTCTGTAAATGCCGCAGAGCGTTTTTGAGGATCTTGAAGAGTTTCCACAACAGAAGCTGTAGCACCGACTGTTATTTGAAATCCTTTACGGACTGATTGAAAAATATTGTTATTGTTCATTTGTAATTAAATTACTGCCAAGCAAACAGAGTATTTACATTAACAATCTTCCGAAACTCTTTCACTTAAAGCAAGATCGGTAAGTTTCCAAAGATCGACCCAATTTTAAACTCGAAAAACATTTTAATGGCGAATTTTGAAGTTAATTATTTTGTTCTAGATATCGATCGAGATCTTCAATCAAACGAGTAAGTTCGGCTTCGCCATTCAAACGAACACGATCGTCGCGAATAGTTAAAAGAACTTTAGCAGCAAAAGGACTGGGATAAATATTAGGGTTGCAAAAAACCTCAATAAAAACATCCCCCGCATAAGTATATTCCATCGATTGTTGAGGAGTCGGTCTACCGCCCGAAGAATGGAGTGCGATCGCCTTGAGACTATCCATCAATGCAGCTATTTCTTGCTGTAAGTTTTTTGCTGCTTCTGGAGTAAAACTAAACGTAACAGAACCTTGGAGTAAGTTTAAAGTGATACTGGACATTGTTAATAAATCTTTAGATTTTAAATTAATGAGATAACCTTTTAGCCAATTCTGGGAAAACTTTACCAGAGAACGAGGCAGCAGCATCGATCTTTGTAAAAATATATCTCAATAAACTCGATTAATTTCTAGTTTTAAAACTAGCTGAAGTCATTAGCCACAATAGACTCCAACGTTTTCACGACTAAAATGAAGTAGATACAAAAAAGTTTATGACAAATATCGTGTCAACCGATCGCCGCTCGCAAGTTCGTCAAGTTTTACTGATAACTTTGTTGCTCAATTTATTTGTCATGGCATTAAAAGCATCGGTAGGATTGTCGATTGGCTCATTGAGTTTACAAGCTGATGCCTTGCATAGTGTTACAGACAGTCTCAATAATATTTTGGGATTAGTTACCAGTCGTCTTTCCTCTCCCATTCCCGATCGCGATCATCCTTACGGACATCAAAAATATGAAGCGATCGGCGCGTTGGGAATTGCAGCTTTTTTAGGAATTGCTTGTTTGGAAATTACAAAAGGCGCGATTGAAAGAATTACTGGCGGTTTGCAACCAATTAAAATTTCTGCTCCCGAATTAGGATTGATTTTAGTTGTTTTGGCAGTTAATATTTTTGTAGCTCTGTACGAACGCAACGTTGGTAAAAAGCTAGACAGTCCTATTTTAATTGCCGATGCCAAACATACTACTAGCGATATTTGGGTAACTGTTATCGTCTTAATCGGTTTGGTTAGTGTCTGGTTGGGAAAACAATGGCAATTGCCACAACTAGCTTGGCTAGATGTGATTCTTGCTTTTCCCGTAGCACTATTAGTATTTTATAGCGGTTGGCACGTTTTAAAAGAAAATTTGCCTTGGTTGGTAGATGAAATGGCGATCGCCCCAGAAGCAATTCATCGTATTGTCATGCAAGTACCCGGCGTAATTAACTGTCACGATATTGCTTCTCGCGGTGTTATAGGGAGGCAAACCTTTATTGAAATGCATTTAATTGTCAATGCTAAAGACGTGCAAACAGCTCATAAAATTACCGAAGCAGTAGAAGAACGACTAGAACAAAATTTTAGTCCAGTTAGAATTCTCATTCACATCGAACCACCAGATTATCAATCCAATCGCATTAGTTTCGAAGCCGAAGTCGATCGATAAAATTTTCCACAATCAAGGCATAGTTTTCCACAATTTTTTTAGTTTTTTTCCACATCAAAGCCGAACGCTAATAGCTAAATTTAAGCAATGCGATCGATTAATTGACGACGTTTTTCTTCAAATTCGTATTCGCTCATCAATCCATCTTCTCGCAAGCGATCTATCTGACGCAAAGCTTCAGCAAGATCTCGAACTTGCTTGGGATCGATTCCATTTGAATTAACTCCTGCAATGCCATTAACTCGATCCTGAAATTGTCCAGAATCTTGTATTAAATACCAAACTGCTTCGATCGCGCAAGCAATACGAGGCATCGGCGTAGACCATAATAGTAAATAGATAACACCCCATAAAGGTTGTCCTACGTAAAATTTGTGAATTCCTGCCAAAGGAGTTACCGAACCCAACAAAGATAGAATCACTGCTACTCGACGACTTTTAGGCTGATTTAACAGTTGTCCGTACTTTTCTAGAATCGACATGAAAGTATTTCCCGATCGTCCCACTTGATTTTAATACTGGTTAGTTAATAGTTCCTAGTTCATGGCTAGGAAAATTAATTTTGTCGAGCAATTAACAATACAAACGATTTTACGAATTATTTGAAATTGTTGTAGCGATCGATAATTCGCCATTTCGGTGTGTATGGTAAATTTAACGGTTAAAGATAAGGAAAAAAAATATTTAAAAATTGTAGATAGCTTTTGCAAGTTTTTAATCATTGAGCAAGAAAAAACTTATGAATAAACCCCTCCATACTTTGGGTATTCCGCCCAATGCTTGGGGCGTAAATGAAGCGATCGCCGATCTTACCCGTCCACCACTACAACCCCAAAAAATTACTCTCTCAACAGAAACCAAAACTGTCATTCTCGATTTAGCCAAAACCGCTATTTTAGTCATCGATATGCAGAATGATTTCTGTCATCTCGATGGATGGTTGGCACATATTGGCGTTGATGTCACTCCTGCTAGAAGTCCGATCGCGCCATTACAAAACTTGTTGCCAAAATTAAGAAATGTTAAAGTTCCTGTAATTTGGGTTAATTGGGGTTGTCGTCCCGATTTGCTCAATATCAGTCCAGCTTTGCGTCACGTCTACAACCCTAATGGCGATGGTATTGGCTTGGGCGATCCTCTCCCCAAAAATCAAGCACCAGTACTCACCGCAGGAAGTTGGGCAGCAGCAGTAATAGATGAGTTAGAACAGAAAGAAGAAGATATCAAAGTCGATAAGTACAGAATGAGCGGTTTTTGGGATACACCTTTGGATAGCATATTAAGAAATCTGGGTAAAACCACCCTCTTATTTGCTGGTGTAAACATAGATCAGTGCGTGATGGCTACTTTACAAGATGCTAATTTTCTTGGCTACGATTGTATTTTAGTCAAAGATAGCGCGGCAACCACTTCCCCAGAATATTGCTTGAAAGCGACTTTATATAACGTCAATCAGTGCTTCGGTTTTGTTACCGATTCTCAGTCGATTTTTCAAGCGATCGACAACCAATAACAAACCACAAATGACCAATGCAAAAACTCTGTGTCATTCCAGTAGTTAAATCTCCAAAAGACTATCGCACCTATCGGATTAGCCCTGGGGATAGCAATCGTCTGGCGATCGTCTTCGATCCCGCGATCGCCCATGCGTCTTTAACTGTTTGCATCGAAATCTTCGATCCTGGCGGTAAAACTCCGCCCAATCGGCATCAAATCGCGATAGAAATGTTTTTTATTCTCAAAGGTGAAGGCGTTGCTATCTGCGATGGTAAAACAGTAAATATTAGTGCTGGAGATAGTTTGTTAGTTCCTCCAGGTGGTATTCATCAGATTAGAAATATTGGTTCGGGACGTTTGTACGCTCTTTGCGTGATGGTACCAAATGAAGATTTTGCCGAACTAATTCGTAGCGGTACGCCTGTAGATTTGGACGAAGAAGATTTACAGGTACTCGGCAGAAAAGAATTGTTTGTCGATCGTTAACCAAATTCTTAACGTCTAATTCTTTACTTCGACGCGAGCGCAATAAGTTAACTTGTTCTTCTAACCAGCGCTCGTATTCATGTTCGTATAATGTTTTTTATTAAGGCTAAAACTGCATTTTATGTCTCGTAATCTAACACTTTACTTGACATTAAAGAATATATTTCAGGCGGATTTGAACGCTTCCAAACAATGTTTTGTGTAAACGCTTCATCTCGATCGACTGGTTCGCAACAGTTTAATTTTTGCAGAATACGAGTAGAATCTATTAACCAATCTTGCTCAAAATTGAGTTGCGATCGCGACGATATACCAACGTAATGTTCTTGTTGTTGTTCGATCGATAGCGCTCGATACACAAACTAGTCATAATTTTAGTTAGGTAAGCTTTCGGCGATTGCACCTTTGATAACTCGCTCGGCTGCCATTGTAAAAATGTTTTTTGCATCAAAAATTCTTGTCTTAAAGATTGTGCTATTTCACAAGACGAAGAACACTAACTAGTTGTCAGAGATCGAATAAACTGCGATCGCTACTTACATTGATAAGTAAAATTTAAATTAAATCATTTTTGTATTGAAATTTTTAAATAATGAGTCGAAAACAACTTGAAAGCTTATTGAGAATACTTTAATTCAATAAAACTTGAAACCACCTATTTACGTTCTCGAATTATTTGGTAGAATTTTATTATTAAAATTTATAAGCTATTGTGGGTTATTTGTAAGTATTTAGTTCAAAATGTTAATATTAAAAGCCTGTAAGCCTTCTAAATTCTGAATTTGCCACAAATCAAAGTCTTGACAACAGCTAATAACTTTCATCCCTTCAAAAACTTGTTATTGACTGAGTATAAAGACTGAGATTGACAAAAGATCGTATATATGAATTAAACGCTCGCAATTTTAAAGAGTTAAATTGCTTTTGGATCTGGTACTTGAAGATCTCGGCAAATTTTACGAGCAAGTAAATCGTTTATTTCACGATGACGCGGAATCGAAGAAGCTTTCTGAGCAGAACGATTAACGTAAATTGTATGGTTGCCTCCTTCTCTTAAAAATATGCAACCGTGAGCCTCAAGATGCCGGATTAAATCTAGACGCTTCATGCAACTGATAGCGAAACAGACTCTCGAATCACATCTTGTCCTTGAATCTGCTCTTGAGTAAGTAAACGATTGGCTTCGAGAACTAACTGAATAGCTTCCTCTAAATTCTTTCTAGCTTCCTCAAGAGAATCTCCTTGTGTGTTAGCTCCAGGCAATTCCTCCACAAAAGCAATATATCCTTCTGAAACTTTTTGAAACACCTTGGTTAATGTGACTTGCACAATCTACCCCATCAATTTTTAAGTGAATTATATCTCTATTTAGCGTCAAGTGTTTTTCACGCCAGTGACAGTTATCGGAGGTCTTCAGCAGAAGATGCTTCATTTCCTTCCTGCGAGGTTACAAAAACTAATTTCATATTCATTAATAATGACATCCAGAAAAATTCTGGATGTCATTATTAATTACCAGCAAATTAAGCGATCGCCAACTCTCTCTTTTTATCTTCTATTGGTGCTGTCAGTGCTTCTTCAAGGTCGGCACAACCCAATCTATCTTCGAGGATTTTCATTACTTCTCGACCGAAATCATTGGGATTGGTTTGCCAAGCTTGCAAGCAAACTTCACCGAAGAAAGAACCCAAAGGTTCTGGATTCCAAACTAGTTTTTTCGCAGTCCAAGGCATCAAACTCATCGGATTGTAACCAGGTTTGAGAATTTCTTTTTTGAAAGCGTATTCTTCTAAATGAGTATGGGGTTGCAAACCGATAAAGAAGATGGCTGGTTCGACTTTGTCAGCACCAAAAATTTTCTCTAATTCGCGATGGTAAGCGATCGTCTGTCGAATCGTCTCGAAAGTTTCGTCGATGACGTTAAAGGAATAATTGACCGATACTAAATCGTTAAATCCAGCCGCTTTCAAATCTCGACAATTTTGCAGGACATTACGGAGGTTGTAACCCATCCGCATCTTTCTAACTAATTCTTGCGAACCACTAGTGATACCGATTTCGAAATAATTCATCCCCGTCTTCACCATCAAATCGCACAATTTTGGTGTTAGGTTGTCAGCACGGATATATGCCGCCCATTTAATATCGGTCATGCCAGAATCGACGATTTTTTGTAGCAGTTCGATCGCATCGTCGATAAATTTTCGGGCGGGAATAAATTGAGCGTCGGTAAACCAGAAATTACGAATGCCGCGATCGTACAATTGACGCATTTCTTTGACTACTTCTTCGGCGGGATTGATCCGCACCTGTTTGCCTTCTACTACTGTATAAACACAGTAACAGCAGTTATGAGGACAGCCGCGTTTGGTTTGCACGCCGACATAAAAATCATTGTCTTGTAAGTAATAGTCAAATTCTGCCCAAATCTTTTCGATGTAATTGTAGTCGCAAGCAGTTTTTTCTAGTGGTGTCGGTTGTTCGTGAATTAAACGTTTTCTCGGTTCGTCTTCGCCCACAACATAGCAACGTTCGCCAAGAAGATCTTGTCCGCGCAAAAATTTTTCGATGAGAATTTCGCCTTCGCCAACAGAAACGATCGTGCCTTTGGGTAACTGATGCTTCAGTTGTTCGTAAAAAACGCTGACTGCACCACCACCAACAATAGTACGTGCTTCTGGATGATATTTTCTGGCTCTATCTAATCCTCGTCTAATTAAACCTTGATTGCGCCACAATTCACCGTAATAAGAGGTAAAGACTTTTAAACCTCCCAAAGCACCCCGCAATTTAATAAAGGGGTTTTTGGCGTAATAAAATTCAAAGGCATTTTGCAGGGGATTTCCACCACGTCCGCCGACTGGCGCATAAATTTGAATATCTCGCCAGGAAAATACCAACAAAGTTGGCTGAAATTCATCAATGCAATTGTCGAGTGCATTATCGAAATCTAGAGGTGGAATAGTACCGAGATCGAAAATTTTTTGTTCGATTTGTGGAAAAAGTTTGTGGACGTGGTCGGATAAATAAACAACACCGATCGGAAAAATTGGATTACAAGGGAGACGAACGTAAAGTATTTTTTGTGTCATGGTAACTAATTTTGTTAAGGATTTTTAAGTATTACCAACGGCGATCGGCTTCGCTGTGCTAGGAAACGTGCAATCGCCCCCGTCGAACTATGTATAGAAAAAGCTACAAAGCCAATCCGATCCCGAACGGAAGAATATATTTGCTTGTTATCGGTTAAACGCATAAGCAAACTATTCGAGTACACAGCGATCCCGCCTTTATACGTGATTCATATAACTTAACTTTAACGAGATTGTTCTTAGCAATCAACTATTATCTTTTTGATTAATTCTTTTTAAGAAATGTTTGCCAAGTTTAACCGTGTAACTTGGATGTATGGTCAGCTAATTAGAGC